>JAQGOV010000626.1 GCA_028293425.1 Verrucomicrobiales bacterium | reverse complement strand
AGGTATCGCAGTCCCCAGTGCTGCCCTGGGCGCGGCGGGCGTATGAGACCCGCCTGAGCGCTGGCTCGACTGCGTATCGGTGGGGAAAGGTCAAACCTCTGGCCGGTCTCTTCCACCGGCTGTCACCGTGATTCTGCCCAGGATTCTCTCGACGGCATCAGCAAACGAATAGAATTCGCTGCTTGCCGAGAGAGATGTGAACAGGACCAGGGCCGCTCGAGCTACTTTGCGTTCAGAGGCTGAAAATTGGTACGCGCGTCCGGTAACGCTCCGGAACCCGGCACTCATCTAGTGCGATTCCGCTTATAAGGCGGACGGTTCTCTTTGAACTACGCGCGCTGAAAACTGGTGCGGCAACCGGGAGTTGCACCCGGACGATCTGCTTGGAAGGCAGACATGCTGGCTGTTAAACATCACTGCCGCAAAAATGGCGGAATGCCGTGGACTCGCACCACAACCTCACTCAAGGTGGATCGATCTGTTTAGCAAACAGTCCCGGCTCGCTTGTCCGGTTGACATTCCATCGGATGGTCGGCGTGGGGAGAATTGCACTCCCAAGGCTGGTCGGGTTTGAGCCGATCCGGTCTGCTATTCCCGGTAAACCACACGCCGTCAAATTTGAAAACTCCCAGCGGGTTAATCTTCTCTTAAGGTTGGTGAGAGTAGTTTGGGGCCATGAAAACGAACCACATTTCCACGCTGGTGATCGTTCTCTCCATGGCATCCGCAACTTCCATGATGGGGGGCGAGTTTCCGGTCCAATCACTCGTCCAGATCCAAGCGAAGGCCCAGGGAGCAGGAGTGACCGTTAATGATCCGGGCGACCGGGCTTGGGTTATACAAACATCCAGCAACTTGACCGCCTGGTCAGACGCCGGGGTTGTTAAGGTTCACAAAGGATCCTATGGAAGCTTGTTTTCGAATAACGTTTCCATGCCTGGCCTGTATTTTCGCGCGCTTTACGATCCGACGCGCCAGGAGGTCGCCAGCACGGTGCAGAATGCCTTGCTCCTGCCCTCGACCGCATTTAATTATTCTACTCCCGTGCTGCCGCCCAACTTCCTGGTCCAACCCATTCTGGGACAGGACAACACACCCACGACGAATATGACCACGGATGCGGGTGCAGCCCTCGGCCGGGTGCTGTTTTACGATAAGCGGTTGTCAACCAACCAAACGATTGCGTGCGCGTCCTGTCATAGGCAGGAAAATGGATTTTCAGATCCTCGACGGTTCAGCACCGGGTTCGCAGGCGGATCAACCAGCCGCAATTCGATGGGCTTGAGTAATGCGCGCTGGTATCAACGCCGGCACTTCTTCTGGGATGAACGAGCCAATACATTGGAGGACCAGGTTCTCGCCCCCATACAGAACCCTGTGGAAATGGGAATGACGCTGCCCGCCCTCACCACCCGATTGGCGGCCGAACCGTTTTACACGGACCTTTTCACGCGGACTTTCGGGACGCCAGACATTACGTCCGGCCGGATATCGCGCGCCCTGGCTCAGTTCGTTCGCTCGATTGTTTCCACACGATCCAAATACGACGCGGGGGTAAGCAATCGGTTTGCGAATTTTACGGCGCAGGAAAGGCTTGGCAGGCAAATATTTTTGGGACAAGTCGGCAATGCGACTTGCGCAGCATGCCATGGCACAGACAATTTCGTTCCGGGAGCGGCCATCAATAACAATGGATTGGAGTTCCCGTATGTGGATCTGGGGCTGGGGGGAATCACGGGCCGTCCCCAGGACAATGGACTGTTCAAGGTGCCATCGCTCCGGAACATCGAACTCACTGCCCCGTATATGCACGATGGGCGTTTTGCGACCTTGGAACAGGTGGTGGAGTTTTATAATTCCGGGGTGGTCGACAATCCCAACCTCTCCCCTCCCCTGCGCAATCCGCCGGGGCAGCCACCCGGTCCACGCCGCCTCAATTTGACGGTTGAACAGAAAGCGGCGCTCGTCGCCTTCCTCAAGACCCTCACGGATACGAATTTGGCAACCGATCCTCAACTGTCGGATCCCTTCAATTACGGGAAATGAAGTGGATGAAAACTGTTTCCGATCCATCAAATGTTGGTGCTCCCGGTCAGATTTGCGCTGACACTCGGCGGGGTTTAAGTCCGCTGCCTCTGCGTTGGGCTACGGGAGCGGCGCCTGAAGCCAGGAGTGCAGAATGAAAGACTTGCGCTGCACTCGAATTGGTGGGCATGAAGGGACTTGCACCCCCAAGGCTGCCAGATTCTGAGTCTGGACCCTCTGCTATTCGGGTTCAACCACATGCCCTATTAAATTGGTGCTCCCGGCAGGATTCTCGCCTGCAACCCGGCGGTTCGAAGCCGCCCGCGCTATAATTTGCGCCACGGGAGCAATGGAGTGAAGAGTTCTGAGCCTAAAGTGCGGAGTTAAACGGCACCTTTGATTTGCACTCCCGCATTTTTCACTAAAGCTGGTGGGTCGCCACGGTGCTGCCCCGTGCTCTGCGGTTTAAGAGACCGCTGCATCGCTGCAATGCTTGCAACCCTTTGCGGCGTGAGGGCGGAGTTGAACCACCACGACCAGGCCTGTGAGGTCCTGAGCGAGCACCGGCTGCTCGCGCCGCGTAAATGAAAACTGGAGTCCCGTGCGGGAGTTGCACCCGCCTATACGGTTTTGCAGACCGCCGCCTCAGCTGCTCGGCCAACGGGACAAATATGAAAAGTGGGGAATAACGGGCGGAGGCTTGCACCCCCGCCCGTGTTGTTCCTCAGCGTCTCTAGGTTCCGCTAATTGCGGATGAAGTCTGCGATCACGCTCGGCACGGTGGTGTCGAAGCCTACCACGTCGAGCATGCCTCGGTCGTTCGGGTCAGCCAGGGTGAAGCCGTTGGAGGTCATGCCCACAACTACCGCCTTGGCGTTGCCAATGAACTGTTCACGATATTGACGCAGTGCCTGCGCGGGATGGATATTGCCTGCCCACGTTTCACTGTCCGTGTAGGTAACGAAGCCGGAAACCTCCAGCTTATTCTCACGCGCCCAGACCATGGGCAGGGCGCAGTCCGTGCCCATGAATGGAAGGCCGCTGATGGCTTTGACCACACTATCCAACCGCATCCGCGGCGAGATGTTCAAAGGCATGAGCCGATCCGAGAAGCCCATGATGTGGTACTCAGGCTCCGTGGCTGCCGTGACCAACGCCATGGCAGCGCTCGCCTCCCGGGCCGTGAGACAAGAACCCGCGATTCGAGAACCATGCATTGAAGCGCTCACGTCAAGCGCCAGCAGGACTGGCTTCCCACAAGGCTCCACGTTTTGAAACGTAGCGTAAAACGCCGCGTCCAAAGCATCAATTACCTGTGGAATTGGCTTCCAAGTCAGACTCCCTTTATCACCACGCCCACGCGCATACACCTTCTGAGCGAGCAAGATCGCCAAAGGATGGATGCGAGCGCGCTTGAGCAGCGCCTGATCACGCAAACGGCTCAACAGCAGTTTGGTGGCATCACTGAAGGGATTGACCAGCCCAAGAGCGGTCATCTTGCCCAGGTTTCGAATCGTTGCTGTAATCGGCATGCGTTCCAGCAAGGCCTGCCAAACCTCGGTTTCATTGAGCCATTGAGTGGGCACCGCTTCGCGGGGCAGACCATGCTCAGCAATCAGCCGAACAATTTCCGCCTTGGTTGAAGCGCGCTTGGCCGTTTCGAAAGCTTCAATCAATCCCGGCAAATTGCCTGCTGGCGGGTAGATCGCAGCGTGATTTTCGCCACCCACCCTGCGAGTCACACGACGCTCACCGAGTGCCTCCACACCTGAGAGCATCCACCGAAAGGTGCTTTCGTGCTCGGGGGTGGGCGCTTTTGGATGTGCCAAACGGAGCAAGTCTCGATGAGACCAGCCATCACGCTGCTGGTATTTCACCGCCTGGTAGGCCAGTTCGTCTGCATTGCGATTCACATACCATGAACCCACCGCGTTGCGCAGGCCGCGTCCCCAACCACGCAGGGAGTTCACGTATTCAGCGAAATGGAACAAATGCGTCCCGGTGCGACAAACCTTGCCCAGGCTCTGAAATGCCAAGGCCTTCGCCTGTGGGTTGCCATGCGCAGCCGCCAGAGCTAAGGCAAAGATAGCCGGATCGTTCTTTGGCGCACGTCCGCTGTGGCTGATTTCCACAATGCGTTTCACGGCGCGAATGCCATCAGCCTGGATGCAGCGCACGATGGTGTCGTGATTTTCCTTCACCAGTGTGCGTTCCGAAACGTAATACGTTCCGCCTTCCGCCCCCAGGATGAGGAACCGGTCGAAGCGAGTCCAGTCATCCACCGGCCAGGAATAGCCGCGCGCGGAGTTGGCCATTTGTGTCGAGCCCGGGATCGATGCTGACTGTGGGGTGATCTGTCGGTTGAATGACCGTGCATAGTTGATAGCCATTTGGCCTCCCATATTCAGGAGCAAAGATGACTTTACTCCGTTTACTCTCATTTGCCGCCAACGTCGGCCGGTTTCTGTTGGTAATTGCAAGGCAAGTTCACAA
>JAQGOV010000609.1 GCA_028293425.1 Verrucomicrobiales bacterium | reverse complement strand
GGCGAGGGGGGAAAGCAGGACGCTGACATCCAAGGAATCGTTGGCGGCTTTCTTGAGCGAAGAATTGCGAACGGTCGAATGAATTTTATGATCTGGCCGATATTCACCGACCCAGCGGACGAAAGGGAGAGCTTCAATGGCGTCCAGGTCGGAATTGCCCAGGTGGCAGATGAAGGCATCCTCGGGAACATAGCGGGCGAGGCGCACCCCGGCGGTTGCTAAAGTTTGCTCCCAATCTTTGCTGAAATGGCCGTTAAACTGCAAAAGGTAAAGACCGGAGACTTTGGCCTGATGGCGAACCTTTGGCTGGCTTGCTTTCTCCGGGGTAACAATGTGCTCATTCTTTAACCGAATGGTCTTATTTTCGGCAAAAGCCCCAGAAAGGACGCAAAAAAAGCCCACAAAAGCAGCAAACAACATGATTCGACAGGGCTTCACAGGACCGAATATACGGGAAATGTGCGATTTTACAAGAAAGTGAGGGTCCAAAAAAAATAAAACTATTTTGGGGGGTAGGACAGTATTTGGCAGACCCCCCCTGGTAAGTTGTCGGGTAAACAGATCGAGAAATGTTTATGAAAAGCAACGATCAGATGGAAATGAGTTTGGATCCGAAAACCAAATGCGAACGCCGTCCTTTCCGCAGCCGAGAGCGCCGCCAAAGGGCGCAATGGTGGTTTCACCAGATGCGGATGGTGGTGGATGCCGCGATCGACTGGAAAACCACAAGCTCGGCGCAGTCCGCTGAGCAGATCTCCATGAGTTTGAAGAATTAAGCTGCAAACCGGGCCGGGAATCTCCGGTCCAAGGCCTTAGGTCTTTGCCAGGGTTGCTTCCACCTGGTGGCTGCTGGAGATTGAATGAAGGTGGAATATGAAAAGATTACTGTTCAGCGCTGGGATTTTAGCCCTGGTGAGCTTTGGTTGCGCCACGCAATCCAACCAGGGAGGAGCAGGCACGACCTCTTTTGAAGACCGTGGGATGAGTTCAAAGATGGAAATTGGCAGGCAGAGGGTGGTAGGGCCTGATCCGGAAGAGAGTTCGCCTTCCACTCGGTATAGCCGCTCATCTGTAGCGGAGCCAAATGCGCCCGATCGAGGGGACCAAGGGCCAGCGCCTAGTGCACCATAGATTGTTTGGTTGGGGGAGCTTTTGCGTTCTCCAAGGTGATGAATTCCGCTGGAATTTTTTTGGCGGTCCTGCTCTTCTTCTCACATGGATTCCCTCCGTCACCTCATTACGGGCATGTTGTGTCTTTGCGGGACCAGCATTTTTGCTGCTGGAATTGGGGTAACGTCGTTTCTGCCAAACGGGACGACGACGATTACTAATACGTTTACGAATGGCGTGCTAACGGTTGAGCGAGCGGCGGCAGTTGATGGCGAGTGGAAGCCTTATTGGAGCGATGGGCTTTTACCGGCCTTTGGGGGTGGACCTTTCGCCGGGTGGGTTGGGCTTTTCCAATTTGGTGGCTTCGTATTCTTTGCTCACCACCATCGCGGGAGCGGGAGGAGTTACAGGGGCTGGAGTGAATAAATGGAATACCTCATTTGAGGGCAGCGCGGCAACGAATGCTCAGCTTTCACGTCCGCACATCGCTATGACGGACGGAGCGGGAAATATTTTTATCGCAGACAAGGATGCGCACGGGATTCGTAAAGTACGGATTGACGGGACCATTGTGACCGTGGCAGGAACAAGTATCCAGGGAAACGGGACGGACAACCCAGCCAACGCGACTTCCGTGATGCTCGACCAACCGAATGGCTTGTGGGTGCGTAAGGATGGGACAGTTTACATACTGGATCTGGGGAATGCGAAGGTTCGTCGACTGGATACGAACGGAACTCTTTCCACCATGTTTACGGTCACGGGATTAGCCGCGGGGCGCGGGATTTGGGTAAAAAACGATGAGTCTCTTGCGTATGTTTGCTCAGGCACGATTGTCAAAAAATGGACCCCGGCCGGTGGAGTGGTTGACTTTGCAACGGGCTTCTCGGAATTGGGAAATTTGGCCATGGACCCGAACGGCTTCCTAGTAGTTACAGAAAGAGGCGCAAATCGAGTTTATCGGCTATCAAACGATGGAAGTTCGCGAACGATCATCGCTGGAAATGGCACGACAACGGCGGAGGCGACAACCAGACGGCCACGAGCACAGGGCTAAACCAGGTACGCGGGATATGTTTTCTGCCGACGGGGGCGTACCTGCTGGGGACAGATAGTGGCAGCCAGGTCTGGTATGTCGATACAGCGGGGGCGATCCACCTGCTGCTGAATGGCAACAGTTCCTCCCACGCGGGAGATGGGTGCTATTTCTTCAATCCGGGGCAAGCACGCGTGAGCAAAGTCCGGCAAATCACGATGGATTACGAAGGCAATTTACTGATCGCGGAGCATGACTCCGGGTACATTCGCAAATTACGTTTCCTGCGGAATTAGGGAAGCATCTGCTCCCTGCTTGAAGGCTGTTCGCCTAATTTTTCTGGCAACTCGCCCCTAAGGTGTTCCGGTTCATTAGGAAAAGTGCTACAAAGCACGCCAATCCGAGCACAACCTTATGCGTGAGCAACTTATGAACAGCCGTATTCCGGACACAAAACACCTGCTATTTTCGGCCCTAACCTTTGCGACTTTATTGAGCCCTGCTGAGCATGCAATGGCGCAGGGCTGCGTGGCAGCGCGCGGAGCAGGCGTCCCTTGCATGGGCTTGAATGGCCTGAATTTGGGCGAACCATTGCCGCCGAGCTCCGGTTTTGAGGTCAATTTTGGCTACCGCTGGCTTCATTCCGACCGACACTTCGTAGGCGATGTGGAGCAAAAGCAGCGACAGCGCGAAGGTAGCGAGGTGATCAATAACCAGAATTTTATCGACCTGTCCCTCACTTATGCTTTCACCCCTCGGGCGAGCGCGACTTTCACGCTTCCATTTGTGGTGAATGATCGGTCCCAGGTAGTTCGATCCAATGATGTGTCCCGAACCATACTGGAACGTTTCCACACCCAGGCATCGGGGATCGGTGATGCGCGACTGACTGGCAATTTCTGGGTGCTGGATCCGCATGAGCACATGAAAGGAAATCTTCTTTTGGGCGGAGGCGTGAGTGCTCCGACGGGTGAAAAGGATGCACGGGACACTTTTGAAGTCTTCGATCCCGTTTCCAAGCAAATCGTGGCAAGGAAGCGGACGGTGGATCAATCAGTTCAGCCAGGAACAGGGGGTTGGGGAATTATTCTGGACCTTTATGGATACCAAGAATTAATGCCGAGGCTTTTTGGTTATGTGAATGGAGCATATACAATTACGCCTGAGGAGAAGAACAATGTTCCAACATTTCGGAATAACCCATTTGAAGGCATCATGTCTATTACGGACAGCTACTTGGGGCGTGCTGGCCTGCAATACTCCATATGGCCCAAATATGGGGTCAATCTTTCGTTGGGTGGACGAATTGAAGGCGTGCCGGTTTATGATTTAGTGGGTGGGAGCGATGGCTTTCGCCGCCCGGGGTATGCTATCTCGGTAGAACCGGGGATCACGGCCACTCTAAAGTCGTGGTCGTTCAGTCTTTATACGCCAGTAGCAGTTTATCGGAATCGCGAGCAGAGCGTGCCGGACAAACAGCAACAAGCGGCGACTGGTGTGCCACAGCATGGTGATGCGGCATTCGCTGATTTTTTGGTGATGTTCAACCTAAGCAAGCGGTTCTAAGAGGAACCCGCAGCAACGTTACTTGAGGATGAGGAACGTCACCCCTTCGTTGGTGGCGTTCAAGTCCGAATCGCCGCGCAATTCGGGGACTGCTTGCAACAGGTCCAGGGTTGCGCGGTTAAAAATAGAGAAGTCCTCACCGGGAATGGAGTTTTTTATGACTCCTTCTTTCACTCGGAGTTTGAAAGATTTCCTGAGCCCAATGTTTAAGGCGCCGCCTTTGCCGGAGGAGCCGTAACCGTGGATGATTTTCAAGACGTTGACCTTATCCTTCTTGGCGCGGCGAATTTCTTCCTGCACTCGACGACGAGCTTCATCGACCGTAGGCATGTCCTCTTCGACATTGATGACGCGAATGAATGCCATGCGTTGCCCCTGCCCTGGCCAATGATTAGAGCTTCTCCGGTTCGTGAAGCAAGGTGGCAATCCGTGAAAGCAGACGGCCGGCTGCGCCACCGTCCAGAACACGATGATCGATGCTCAAAGTCAGGTTGGCTTCCGTGATAGGAACAAATTGTCCTTTGGCAGCGTCCCAGCTTGGGACAATGCGGCCAGCGCCCAGGCCGAGTACGAGGGTTTGTTCCGGCAGCGGAATGGGAGTGGCCCAAGTGAGGCCGAAGGTTCCAAAATTAGTGACAGTAGCAATTGAGCCGCCCGTGGCGTCCGGGGGCAAGCGCCGTTGCCGCGCCAGGTCCACCAGTTCGTTGTATCGAACCACGAGGTCTTTCAACGGCTTCTTGTCCGCCGCGCGCAAGACCGGCACCAAGACGCCATCTTCCGCTTCCACAGCGAACCCGACATCGATAGCGCTCGGGTGCACAATGTGGTGTCCGACGAGGCGGCCGGCCACGGCACTGTTTTCAGCAAGGGCCAGAGCAAGGGCACGCAGAGCATAAAGAGCAGGGCCGGACTTTGGGTCGCTTTTTTTACGATGGGCGAGCACGGGATCAATGTTCACTGGCAGTCCAACCGTGGAAATAGGACGAGTCCAGCTCCGGCGCATGGCATCGGCAACAGCCACGCGCATGCTGGAGGCCGAACTCAATTTGGACTTTTCCAGATTCGCGAGAAAGCTCTCGAAGTCCTGGATGGTGACTCTGCCGGCCGCGCCGCTGCCGGCAATCCCGGCGAGGTCGGCCGCATGCAAACCGAGCTCGTTCATGCGGGCGCGCATCCGGGGAGACATGTAGCTGGCGCCAGCGGCATGGGCTGGCACCGGCAAACCGCGAACGGTGGGTTCCACCCGAGCTTCCTGGCCCCTTTCGCTGGTTTTACCATTGCCTCGCGATCCACTTGGTTCGTCGGTGGATTCGTTGGGCATCGAGTTCAGCCCGAGGCGTTCAGCCTCCTCCACAGTTGCTTCCAGATAACCGAGGACAGCGCCGACGACATAGCTTTCCTGTTGTTTCACAAGGAGCTTTTGCACTTTTCCGGCGCAAGGCGAAGTGACCGTCATGGTCGCTTTGTTGGTCTCTACCTCGAGAACATCCTGGTCAGCTCGCACAACATCACCGGGTTTGACGAGCAAGTTGGTAACAATCGCTTCCGCGATGGACTCGCCAAGCTGCGGCATGATGATGGGCACTTGCGGCATATAAATTTCCTTAGACTAGAGTCGCAATAGATTTCGGGCAGCGGCTGAAATGCTGCGGGCCGTCGGACGGTGAGCGGCCCAAAGGTTCGGGTGATAAGGTACGGGGGTATCCTTGGCGTTCAACCGCATGGGCGGGGCGTCCAAAAGACCAAAGCCTTCGCTGGCGACCCGGGCAATCACTTCGGCACTGACTCCTCCCCATGGCCAGGACTCACCTACCACCAGCAGACGGCCGGTGCGCGCTACCGAGGCCATGACGGTGTCGGTATCGAGAGGTTTGATGGAGCGGAGGTCCACCACCTCGATCTCATTTCCTTCCTCGGACAACTCTTCCGCCACGGCCAAGGCTTCATGGACCATGGCGCTGTAGGCCACGATGGTCATGTCACGGCCGGCGCGGGCGATGCGGGCTTTGCCGACGGGAAGGGCTTCGGTTGGGAGTTTGTCCGCTTTAAGATGGTAATAGAGGTACTTGTGCTCGCAAAAGAGGACGGGGTCATCGATTGCAACAGCTTCCAGGAGCATGCTGTAGGCATCCTCGACCGTTGCGGGGGTCATAACGATCAGGCCCGGATAATGGGCGTAGATCGACTCCAGGTTTTGGCTGTGGAATGGCCCGCTGCCGGAGGTGCCGCCGCATGGGAGCCGAATGGTAATGGGACAGCAGACCTGGGTGCGCCAGTAAAGCGTAGCGGCGTGGTTCACGATCTGGTTGAAGCCGGTCACGGAAAAGTCCGCAAACTGCATTTCAATGATGGGCCGCATGCCTTCAATGGCAGCGCCGATCGCGGAGCCGACCATGGCATCTTCACTGATGGGTGAATCCAGAACACGGCCGGGAAATTCCTGGGCAAGATTTTTGGTGGCCTTGAAAGCGCCGCCAAACGAGCCCACGTCCTGCCCGTAGATGAATACGCGAGGATCTTCCGCCAGGGCCTTGGCCTGTGCTTCGCGAATGGCTTCCAGATAGGTTATGCTCATCGAGAATTTCTTAAGCCTCTCTATACATCTCGCTCAAATGCTGAGAAGCAAGGGCGCACCAGTTCTCTTTATAAGGATCAGGGCCGGGCTCGCGCTGCGCCTGGGCTACGGCGTCCTCGACCTGTTTCTCGGTCTCCTGCTTCCATTTGGCGAGCGTCACAGCATCAGCCCAGCGGGAGCTGAGCAAATAATCTTCCGCGACCTTCAGGCAGTCACGGCCCAAAAGAGAATTCTTCAACTTGGGATCCACGTAAGAAGCGTCGTCATGCTCGCCGTGACCACACAAACGAAGCAGACGCGCGACGACCAGTTGCGGACCGCCCCCTTCGCGTGCCCGCTGCACCGCTGCCCCTACAACGGCCAGGCAATTGCCGGCGTCCGTGCCTTCCGCATCGTGTGCTTCGACGCCGTAGCCAATTGCTTTATCCAGCAAAGACTCGCAGGCGAACTGCCGAGAGCTGGGAGTCGAGTAGGCGTACTGATTATTGGCAACAATCATGACGAGCGGGAGTTTTTCCACGGCGGCCTGGTTGATAGCCTCGTGAAATGCGCCGGTGGAAGTGGCTCCTTCGCCGATGCAGGCGGCTCCGACCGTTCCCGAAATATTCTTGAACCTGCGCGCCATCAGTGTGCCGTTAACCACGGAGATCATCGCGCCCAGATGACTGATCATGGGAAGCAGACCTTCGCGAGGCCTGCCGCGATGGACATTGCCGTCGCGGCCGCGCATTGGGCCCAAGGCTGAGCCGAGATAGGTGCGAGCGGCGTCGAGCACTGTTTCACCGAAGGCCAGCCGGCCTGCCAAATCCCGAATGAGCGGGGCGAAGACATCACCCTGACGCAGAGACATACCGATGGATGCGCTGAGAGCCTCCTGTCCCCGGCCCAGGAAAACGCCACCATGAATTTTGCCCGCCCGGTAAAGGCCGGCAAATTTTTCATCCAGTATGCGAGCAAGCAACATCCAGCGGAAGGCCTGGACGTAACGCTCTTGAACCGAGGAGTTATGAACCGTTGTGCCGCTCGTTGCCGAATGGACCATGGCGGAGGATTTTGCCGATTTTGTCCGCCCGGTGCAAACGTTTCTTGTTTTCTTATTTCAGATGACGGCTAACGTTGAAATGGGGCGAAGTGAACAAAAAACGCGGATTAGGCTACTCTGGAGAGGGAGAAGCCGAACTTGAACACCACTGATCGCGACGTTCTTTTGCTTTTAGAAAGAAATCCTCGATGACCTTCTTGTCTTCGTGCTCAAGGGCGTGCTGAAATTCCTGCAGATCCTCAATGAAAACTCCCAGCACCCGGGCCAGGTTTTTGCGGTTGGCCAGGCTGATATCTCGCCACATTTCGGGAGAGCCCGAGGCAATCCGGGTTGTGTCCTTGAAACCGTTGGCGCAAAGCATCGCCTGCTCCTTGGGATGAACGGGGCTGAGGACATAATTCGATAACTCGGCGGCAACTACGTGCGGAAGGTGGCTGGAACGGCTGACCAAGTCATCATGAGCGTCTGGCGAAAGGAGCATCACGCGCGCGCCGGTTGCTTCCCAGAAAGCACGCAGCTTTTTGAGAGGGTCCTGCCGGGTGCGATTGGTGGGAGTGATGACGCAAATAGCTTTTTCAAAAAGGTCCCCACGGGCGGCCGCTGGGCCAGTCTTCTCAGCTCCGGCCATGGGATGGCTGCCAATGAACTGCGCGCCTGCGCCGGAGAGAAGCGCCTCCAATTCCTGGACGACACTTCCCTTGACGCTGCCGACGTCAGTAACGAGGGCCCCTGGACGGAGCACCGGAATCATCTTCTCAACCAGGCCGCGCATTTGCGCCAAAGGCGTGCAAAGAACAATAAGGTCAGCGTCTTTGACAGAGGACTCAAGATCGCAACTTGCCTTGTCGACCACCTGGAACTTTTCACACTCGGCCACACTGCTTTCCCGGCGCACGTAGCCTTCCACCCTGCTGGCCAGGTTGCGCTGCTTGATAGCCAGCCCGAGAGAGCCGCCAAGCAAGCCAACGCCTACCAAGGTGACTTTTTGCCAGTGCATAGGAGAATAATGAATAGGGCCTTCGAAAGTGCAAGGGGCAAGTAGCAGCCCTTGTGTTACAAATTGGCGTTTGCAGCCTGTTTGACTCGTTCCAGAATGACGTCCGGCATGTGCGGCTCGCTGCCAATGCTGGCAGAGTACCAGACGCGCTTGCCCTGTTTTTCAGTCGGGTTGCGCCAAGTAGGCTGGCCTTGCTTGAAGCGCTCCTGGACGACCCGCTCGGGCTCACCCAGCATGACTGGGATATCTTCAAAGGAATGCAGGCCATCGCTGATAAAGAATGGCACCATCACAATATTTTTGGCGGAAGCCATTTTGTAACAATCCCCGATCCGAGGTTCCTCCTCCATAAAGACGGGGTAGACCTCGGCGTAAAGATTCTTCCGCCGGATGGTCTCCACCTGCTGTTCGATTATCTTGCGAGAGTTCTCGTTGTTGCCGGTGCCATGCCCAGCAATGAACAAGGCGGTTTCGGCTGGCTTGGCTGCTCGGGGAAAAGGATGCTTAACCACCACTTCCTCCGCCCGGGAGAGAAGGACATTGGTCATGCTCTCGTGGGTGCCGACAGGTCCACAATAATACAAAGTCTGCTCTCCCCGGCGCTGGACCCGATTAAAAGCCCCGCTTTTCCCAGGCTCCAGAAAGCCGAGCTCACGGGGAATTACTTCCTCGGTAAAATAGCCTTCGCTAATGAAAAGCGGCACGATGAAAACGCGTTTCGCAAAGACTCCGCGGAGTACCCCGGCAATGCCGGGCTCAAGCTTCCAGAAGCACTCCACCACCTCGGCGAAAAGGCGACGCCGCCGCAGTTCGTCGGCATGCTGATAAGTTGGGGCGGCGGATTCCGCGTTTAACGTGGAACCGTGCCCAACCAGAACCAGGGCGGCATTTGAAAAGTCGGCGACCATGGGACGTATAAATAGCGCAAGGTCTGCCTGATCGCAACCACGAGCACCCGCTAAAGAAAACTTGCTCACGCCGACGGGATTCCAAATACTTTAATCATTCAGCCGTTATGAAAAAAATTATGTTTCCTGTTCTGGCGAAAACCGCCTTACTTGCCGCCACTCTGCTGGCTTCCTTACCCAGCTATGGTGCCGCGCCCAAAACCGCAACCCCAGCCGAGAGCCTGACCGTCGCGCCCGGCTTCAAGGTCGAACTGCTCAAATCCTCGGATGCGCCCGTGGAAGGATCCTGGGTCGCGATGACCGTGGATGACAAAGGACGATTGATTATTTCCCCGCAAGGCAAAGAGCCGATGATGCGCATTACGCTCGATAGCGCCGGCCAAATCGCCAAGAAAGAGACAATCGATTTGCCCGTTTCGGGAGCGATGGGCCTGCTCTTTCACAAAGGCAGTCTTTACGTGAACGGCCAGGGCAAAGAGGGATATCACATGTATCGCCTCCGTGACACAAACGGCGACGACCAATATGACAGCGTGGAACTGATCCGGAAGTGGAAGGGCGGTCCGGGCGAGCACGGCGCACACGGGATTGTTCTCGGGCCGGACAACCGGCTTTACGTGGTCTGCGGGAACTTCGTCGATGTGCCGGGAGATATTCTGCCAACCTCGCCGCATAAGAACTACTCGGACGATCTTGTGCTGCCGCGCGCGGAGGATGGAAACGGCTTCGGAGCCGGGCGCAAGCCGCCGGGCGGTTTTGTGGTGCGGATGGACCTGGATGGTCAAAACGCTGAACTATTTGCTTCCGGGCAACGCAACACTTACGACATTGGCTTCAACACCGCGGGCGAGCTTTTTGGATTCGACAGCGACATGGAATGGGACTGGGGCATGCCCTGGTATCGGCCGATTCGGGCTTACCACATCGTGAGCGGCGGCGACCAAGGCTTCCGTGAAGGCAGTGGCAAGTGGCCTGAATACTATGCGGATAGCCTCCCTGCCATCGTAAATATCGGGGTTGGCTCACCAACCGGCGTTCGATTTGGGACGGGGGCGAAGTTTCCACAGAGATATCAAAAAGCTTTCTTCATGATGGACTGGAGCTATGGCCGAATTCTGGCTGTGCACCTCGACGAAAGAGGATCCAGCTACAAGGGATCTTACGAAACCTTTGTGATGGGCAAAGCGCTGAACGTGACCGACCTCGAAGTTGGACCTGATGGAGCGATGTATTTTACGACTGGCGGCCGCGGCACCCAATCAGGCCTTTACCGTGTGAGCTACACAGGCAAAGAAAACACAATGGCGTTTGCTCAACGCACAGTCGAAAAGGAACAAAAAGCTCGAGCCCTGCGTCATGAATTGGAAAAATTCCATGGCAAGCAGGACTCAAAAGCAATCGATTTCGCCTGGAAACATCTAAACAGCGATGACCGCTGGATTCGCTACGCCGCCCGCATTGCCATCGAGAGCCAGCCAGTTTCGGAATGGAAGTCCCGCGCGCTGCAAGAAAACAAAACGGACGCGGCATTGACTGGATTGCTGGCGCTGGCGCGCCTTGGTTCGGATGAAGACCAAGCTGAGGTTCTGGGCGCCTTGAAGAACTTCCCGATGAAGAGCCTTTCCGAGGAACAGCAACTCAATAAATTGCGGGTTGTGGAAGTAAGCATCGCCCGGCATGGCAAGCCATCCCCCGAGATGACCAAGCTGGCGATCGAAAAGCTTGATGCGCTTTACCCGTCCAAGAGCCTTGTCCTCAACCGCGAGTTGAGCCAGGTTTTAATCGCTCTGGAAGCCCCCAGCGCGGCAAAGAAAACTCTGAACCTGCTCGCCAAAGCCGACACCCAGGAGGAGCAACTCACCTATATGTTCGCGTTGCGCCACTTGAAGTCTGGCTGGACGATGGATGACCGCAAAGCCTACTTCGGCTGGTTTAGCAAACCTCGCCAGGAAGAAGATGGGGGCCCAACGTACCCCGGTGGTGCCAGCTATATTGTCACTCGCAACATCAAGCATCCGGCTGCCACCGTGCAGTGGTTCAAAGATGTGGGCCGTGATTATGGGGATGGAGCAAGCTTTCCGAAATTCCTGAGCAACCTCCGTCGCGACGCGGCCGCAGCGCTGCCGGACACTGAACGAGGTGAATTGGCCAGCCTGCTGACGGTGCCGGTAGGCGGGGAGAAACCCGCCAAGAAGGCTCGTGTATTCAAGCATGTCAAAGACTGGTCCATGACGGACCTTTCGCCGCTGTTGGAAGAGGCTTCCAAAAACCGTGACTTCGCCAAAGGCAAGGAAGCGTACGCGGCGGCGCAATGCCAGGCTTGCCATCGCTTTGGGAATGACGGGGGATCGGTCGGCCCTGATCTGACGGCGATTGCCAGCCGATTTAGCCGGGCGGACATTTTGTCCTCGATCATTGAGCCGAGCAAGGTGGTCTCCGAGCAGTACCAGAACATTACCGTGACCAAAAAAGATGGCGATGATGTGACGGGCCGTTTGCTGGAAGAAACCACCGATAAAATCGTACTCATGGTGAACCCACTGGAACCGGACACGAAGACAATAATTAAGAAGAGCGACGTGGCAAAACGTGAACCTTCGAAGCTCTCACCCATGCCGGAAGGTTTGGTTAATATCCTGAGCAAGGATGATATTCTGGACCTGATTGCTTACCTGGAATCAGGCGGCAAAAAGGATTTCCGGGCTTTCCGGAAAAATTAAAGCCAATCTTTGTATCCAGGCGCCTTTCGAAAGGAAGGCGCCTTTTTGGTATATTCCGTAAGGCTAAATGATCTTCTTGCGAGTGCGTTCAACATGGTGGCGCTTGGGGTCTGCTGCAAATGGGTCCGGCGGGCAATTACGACTTAATCCAAATCAACAGGGCCATTCACGGTTTTTAAAGGCTTTTGCCTCGTAAAACCAAGGATTGGGAAATATAGGTGATGCCAATGACTGAAGAGATGTCCCGCGCGCTGGCTTCATTACCACATGGTCCCGAGTTCCGTTTCCTGGATCGTCTTTCGAGCCTTGAGCCAGGAGTGCATGGGACCGGCGAATACCTCGTGCGAGGGGATGAACCTTTTTTG
>JAQGOV010000593.1 GCA_028293425.1 Verrucomicrobiales bacterium | reverse complement strand
TTGCAAATTTTCCGCGACTCGGGCGCGTTGCTCGAAGGTCACTTCGTTTTGCGCAGCGGATTGCACAGCCGTCAATTTTTCCAATGCGCACTGGCCTTGCAACGGATGCCGATTGTGGAAAAACTCGGCGCGGCGCTGGCGGAAAAAGTGCGAAGTCTTGGTTGCACAACCGTGATTGCTCCGGCGATGGGAGGCTTGGTGATCGGGCAGGAAGTCGCCCGGCAACTCGGGCTGTGTTTCATCTTTGTCGAAAAAGAAGAAGGCATTCTGGTGCTGCGCCGAGGATTCAAAATCGCTCCCCAGGAAAAAATCCTGATCGTGGAGGACGTCGTCACCAAAGGTGGTCGCGTGCAGGAAACCATCGACATTGTTCGTGCCCATGGAGGCCAGGTTACTGGAGCGGCGATGCTCGTCGACCGTTCAGGCGGCACGGTGAATCTAGGTGTGCCTCTCTTCAGCCTGATTCAGCTTAACGTGGAAGCCTTCCACCCCGACAAACTCCCGCCGGATCTCGCGAAGATCCCCGCCGTCAAGCCCGGCAGCAAGTAGGGTCAGGCCGTGCCTGAAGGACCTTCAGTGAGTGAATGTCCTTCAGTGGCATGGAGTCATCTTCTGACCACAAACCTACTTCCCACCGGGCTTGCCTCTGCCTGCCGCGCTTCGGTTGGCGTTTCGCGCCTGGCTGATGTCTGCTGATTTAAATTTCAAAGAACGTGAAGTTAACCACTCATTCGCCGGATGGTTTTTGCGGCGATCTTTGTCGAGTTCTGTTAACGCGAATTGAGTGCCTGTTTTAAAACTATCAAGGCTTCCGCAATACAAACAAACGACGAGGCTTGGGAACAACGGCGATGCCCACGGGTCTGTGCCAGGGTGCGAGCGGGATGTTCCGCCATCCGCGGCGGGAGTGCTTTCGATTTGCTGAAATTTTGCGCTGAGCCATCCTATTTTTACAACAAGCTTTCATAAAGCCTTTGGGGATTGTGCTGCTTGCCCGCGTTTTGCCAGCACTTCACGGAAGCTGATGTTATTCCCGATAAGGCGTTCAGGACTGAGAGGCATGCCATGGATTGGGTTGCGAGCTGCTGGAGTGGAGGAACTTGAAGAGAAGCGGCCGGATGATGGACTGTTTTTGCATTGACCTTGCGTTGCCTCGGAAGGCGCGTGATTGGCTACATCCGAAGGGGACACAGGAGCCGGATCCGTGGAGGCTGGCTGGTTCTTCGAGTCCGCCTCCGGCTCGGCGGATGAGTTTGCCTTTAGAGGGGCAGCTGCTTCATGCTCCAGGTTGATTGCAGTGTCATTGCAGTTTTCACTCGAGTGTTGAGTCGGCTGCTGGAAGCTGGCACGGACCTCCAAGCCCTTTGTTTCGTGCTGGATAGGAGTGAGGCTATCCTGATCGGCTTTAGGGTCCGGTTGCACTGCAATTGCCTTATGATTGCAGTCTGCTTCAGGAGCCTCAACGGGGGAGTCGGCCTCGGATTGCTCCTCTGTGGCGGAGTCCAAGGGAGTGGATTTCGGCTCCCGATTTTTCGATGAGGTGCAGAGAGGTTTGTCGGGAGTGGTGACCTGGATGATCTCGCGACGGAGCCCATTGGCCAAGGAAAATAGGCGTGCGGTGGAAAGGTCTGCCAAGGAACGCTTGTCGAGTTCTTCCTCGACTTGCTCCAGTCGTTGAGGCAGACGACGAGCGCGCAGACCGCGAGTACCGAGCAATTCGTGCTGGAGCTCTTCCAGTTGAACTGTTTCTTCCCAATGGACTTCGCTTTCCAGTTTGTCCTTCCAGTAGGACAGGGTGCGCTCGGAGACACGGAGCGCGAAGGCGATGTTGCGATAGCTCGCGCCCTGGGCGCGGAGTTCCAAGAAACGTTCTTGTTGGCTAGTCATTTTGGTTGAGGGTTGGGGGTTGGAGCGGCAAAAATTGCATGGTGGAGGATTAGGTTTGATTAGTTTCGATTAGGTTTGATTAGTACCGATTAGGTTTTTCGCGTTTTAAAATTTGAGATGGGGATTTCGGCATTTGCATGATGGGCAGTGGCATGAGGCACTGAATGACTTTGGGTGACTTTCCATGACTCTGGATGACTTTCGGTGACTTTTATTTCTGTTTTTTGAAAAGTCATTGGAAGTCATTTGGGTAGGGGCGCCGCTGTGCAGCTGCGCTCGCTTTGCACTGAATTCACCGGAGGCAAAGGCTGACTTTGGAGCGGCAGCTCCCTTCCTTCGGCTCCAAAGTGGAGAGTCTGTTTTTCTCATGGTCGTGCTTTCATTCTCACGGGCGCGCGCCCGGCTGCTTGCAGCATACATCAGGTTTTTTAGGAAAAGTTCGGCGGCCAGGGTGAGCTTGCCGATACGCGCCGTTGGTTGCCGTTCGTCGCTGTTGGATACAGTTTACGTGCGGATTTTGTTACAAAATGTTTTTGACAGATTTGCGGCTGAAGGGTGCATCTCAAAGCGGGATCATGTTGTCCGCCATCGTACTTTCTTGGGGTTGGTTCGACCTTGTTGCGCTGCCTTGCCCTGCATTTTGAACCGTTTTGCACTGGTTGGGGGTTAGCTCGCAGCGTGCATATTTTTGATTTTCAACATCTTCAACAAGTTGTTGTACTTTTTTGTACTTTCTTACACTCAAAACTGAGGGCTGTAACTTTAACCGCGAAAGGGAAGAGGGGCATAGCCGTGAAGAGGCGCATAGGTCGCAAAATTAATAAAGGTAGGTGGGTGACTTTGATGCTGAGATATGGTGTCCATCTTTGTTCCGTTTCCTGTCTTGCAAGGTTGGTCATAACTTTAGTCATGCGCCGAGTGAACATGAAAATGATCCCTCCATATATATAGGGTGCGTGCCAACCGAAATTTGCTTCCGCGTGAAATTCACGCATTCTGAGAGAGGCTGCGCCAAAATTGCACATTTGTTCCGTCGATGAGACTTAGAGAACGCCCCGTGTTTGGCGAAGCAATTTAGCTCACCAAGACGCGTGGCTTACTTACTCGAGACTTCCCAAACTTCCGCTGTTAAATCAGGAGCGAGTAGATGAGGCGTACGTCCATTCAGGAGTATTCTCAAGCAGCAGGGTCGAGGATTTGATTCTCAAAAAAAGTCCAAAGGAGCTATTACCTGTTCGCATTTCACCCTTGGAATCCTTCCAGAAAGTCATCAATGGAATCTCGGCCCTCCACATCGTCAAACAAGGTTTGTATCTGGACTCGAGTGCCGATAAACACTGGAACTCTTCCAAGACTCTCCGTGTCGGAGTGATAAATGGAGTTTTCTTTCCTATCAGAAGCCTACCTCCTGCCGAACCTCAATTCAACATGGAGGAAGTTCGTACCACGCACTTGGAACCGTAGTTAATTCCCTTACCCCACAACCCGCTGGACCAACCAGTACGCTCCGGCGAGGGCAATCAGGATCGAGCAGGCGGGAACACCGCGCTGCACAAAAGCCTTGTGCGTTCGCATCCACCAGAAAAGGGGCAGCGCCACGGCGGCCACCATAATTTGGCCGGTTTCCACTCCGAGGTTGAACGACACGAGCGGAATGAGAATTCCGCCATGACCGGAAGCAATCCCCATTTCGCGCAACACGGATGCGAACCCAAAGCCGTGGATTAATCCAAAAGCAAAGGTCAGCAGCCAGCGTCCTTTCGGGGCCTTTCCTCCACTCCACAAGTTCTCCGCGCCCACATACACAATGGAAGCGGCGATGGCAGGCTCGACAATCCGGCTTGGAATCTCGATCAGATTGAATGTAGCCACCGCTAGCGTGATGGAATGAGCCAGGGTAAAGAATGTGATGATTTTCAGGGAGTCCAAAAAACGAGTGCTCACGATTAAAAGCCCAAACAAAAAGAGCAGGTGATCGTAGCCGGTCAGAATGTGCTTGATGCCGAGCACAAAAAATTCAAAGAACGACGAGGGCACCGGTTCGGTGGGCTCCCCCGATGTCATTGCAGCTGAGAGTGAAACCTCCAATGAATCATTATCCGAACTGAGAAGTCGTTCAGCGATTCTTTTGTCCGCGCGCTCGACCGTCACGAATTGTCTGTGGCCTTTGGGAAGACTCGCAAGGGCCTTGGCTTGAACCTTCAAAGTTCCGCTGGTCGCTCCGGGGTAAAACAACTGCATGTCTACATTGTTTTTTTCATCCAGCAGCAAGCTCGGTTCGCCGGTAATGACATTGGAGCCGTTTAAAGACACCACCAGTGCCTCCGTGGCCAAAGCCGCCAGTCGCGTTTTGGCGTAGGCAAACTCGAGCTGAGAAACTTTGCCATCCAGATCGTTATCCATGGTCAGGATGTTCTCCACATCCGCCACCGAAAACGTGAGAGTCGCCTCAATCCCATTCGGAAGGACTTTCAGAACTGCCGAGCTGAGACCCGGTTCGTGGGCAAGACAGGGAACGGCCAAAAGCCACAGGATAGAAGACCATTTCACAACATTCCGCATGAGTGCTTAGATTTAACAGTTTTTCACCTCCGTTGGCAATCGCACGATCCACAACCGATTCTTCCGGGGCGGATTTTGTCCGAAAGTGGCCTCTAGGTTTTTCATTTGTGCATTCTGCGCCTCTTTGCGGCTAATTCCTTCGCGTTCCCGTCTCACCATTTCACCTTGAGTTCTCCGCCGACGCCCTCCACCATCCCCCCGCGAATTTAGCCGGGCTGTGCGCCGGTTTTTTGAGATGAAAGCTAAAATAATTGTCACTCCGAAGAAGGCGGTCCTCGACCCACAAGGCAAAACTGTGCAAAACGCCCTGGAACACATGGGCTACAAAGGCATCGGGGCTGTGCACGTGGGCAAATACCTCGAAATCGAGCTTTCCGGCACGGATAAGGAAGTTTGGCGCAAGCAGATCGATGAAGCCTGCCACAAAATCCTGAGCAACCCCGTGATTGAGGATTATCGTTTCGAAATCGTCGAATAAACAGGTGCGCGTCTGTTGCCTTGCGCTACATTAATTGTCTATGAATTTCGCGGTTTTACAATTCCCAGGTTCGAATTGCGACCAAGACTGTGTTCACGTTCTGAAGAACGTCTGTGGTCATTCGGCCCGGCTGCTTTGGCACAAGGACACCTCCCTGGGCGACGCGCAAGCCGTCATCGTTCCGGGCGGTTTCAGCTATGGCGATTACCTCCGCACCGGTGCCATCGCCCGGTTTAGTCCAGTGATGCAAGCGGTCCAGCAATTCGCGGCCAATGGTGGCTTGGTGCTCGGCGTTTGCAACGGCTTCCAAATCCTGTGCGAAGCAGGTCTGCTCCCGGGAGCCCTGGTGCGCAACCGTTCCCTTCAGTTTCGGTGCGAAAACGTTTTCCTGAAAACAGCCACAAAAAATTCTCCATTCACCAACCAGGTGCCGGAGGCCAAACTGCTCCGTGTGCCCATCGCCCATGGCGAAGGCTGCTACTTTGCGGACCCAGAAACGATTGCCTCACTCAAATCCAATAACCAGGTGTTGTGGCAATACTGCGATGCGAATGGCCAGTCCACCGAGCTTGCGAACCCCAATGGTTCCGTGGAGAACATTGCCGGCGTTTGCAACCAGGCGCGCAACGTGGCCGGGCTCATGCCTCACCCTGAACGCGCCAGCGAGAAGCTGCTCGGCTCCGAAGACGGTCTTCACATTTTCAAAAGCCTGATCCACTGGCTCGAAAACCAGCCCAAGTCCAAGGCCGCGTGAGCTCACAACCGTTATTTCTTACCACGGATGCCACGGATTAAAGGGCTATCACCGATGAAAATCCGATCGCTTCGCCACGGAAAGTCTATTAACGTCAACGGAGTTCGGAGTGAACTCTTCCTCGGTTTCCATCCAAATGCCTCATTATCCGTGTTCATCTGTGTAATCCGTGGTTAATTCTCCGACAGTTATTCCTCGAACCATGCAGGCGGTCGTGTACCGCGGGCCGCGTGATCTGCGGCTTGAAACACTCCCCGTCCCCCGCATCGGCCCTAACGAATTGCTCGTGAAAGTGGCCGTGTGCGGCGTCTGCCCCACCGACATCAAGAAGATGCATTACGGCACCGTGCCCCCGCCACGAGTTTTTGGACACGAAACGGCGGGAACCATTGTGCGCACCGGCGCTCGGGTGCGCGGTTTCGCGGTAGGAGACCGCGTCGCCCTGCATCACCATATCCCCTGCATGCACTGCCACTTCTGCCGGCACCAGGCCTTCGCTCAATGCCTCACCTACAAGCGCACCGGCATCACCGCCGGATTCGAGCCTGCCGGAGGTGGCTATGCGGAATATGTGCGAGTGTTGCCGTTTGTTTTTCCCGGTGTGATAAAGATTCCCGCGCGCAATACGTTTCAAGAAGGCGCCATGCTGGAGCCGGTGAACACCGTCCTCAAAGGAATCCGCCGCCTCAACCTTTTGCCTGGAGACAATGTCCTGGTGGTAGGAGTCGGCCCTATCGGGCTGATGTTTACCCGTTTGTTGGCTTTGGAAAAAATGCGAGTCCTTGCCAGCGACCTTTTTCCATCGCGTCTGCGGCTCGCAAAAAAGTTGGGGGCTAAAGTTTTGCTTCAGGCCAACGATCCTAAATTTGCAGAAGCAGTCCGTCGGTCAACGGGGAAGCAGGGCTTGGACGCCGCCATCATCTGTGCACCGGTGGATGCCGCCGTGCAGCAGGCGCAAGAGCTGGTCAACGGGGCAGGGAAGATCCTGCTCTTTGCCCATACCAAGCGCGGAGCCAAAATGCCCATTGATTTGGCTGCCATTTGTGCGGACGAAAAAGACCTCATCGGCAGCTACTCGGCCGACGTGACCCTGCAAAAGGAAGTGGCCAGGCTGGTCTTCTCCGGCCGAATGCCTGTACGGGAACTGATTACCCATCGTTTTTCCCTGGCCCAAACCGCCGCAGCGGTGGACCTAGCGGCGCAGCCGACTCCCGACTCCCTGAAAGTCGTGGTGGATCAGACATTAAGCGGCCGTTGATTGTAGCCGTCCGTATATACGCGCGTTGCTCATACAGCTCGAATTCGTGTTCCTTTTGCCTCCAACCTCGATGCATCCGGCTTCCTTTCCGCATTCTTGCCGTGGCTGCAATCAGGCAATTTAGAACAAAATTGGTAATCCATGGTCAATAAACTGCCGATAACAGGAGTCAAAGGTTTGTTCGATGAACTAAACCATTGAAAAACCGGACGCACTCTGCCATTTAAGGCCTTTTGATGAAAAAACTTAGCGCTATTTTACTGCTCGGTGTCGCGAGCCTCCTGACTGGCTGTTGGGAAAAGCAGATCCGCTCCAATCCCAATGACCCCCTGCTTCGCTACCACTTTGCTGGTATGAAGGCTGCGCTGCAGGGCACCAATGGCACTCGCTTTCAAAAAGTTTGGTCCTTGCCAGACACCGCTGCTTTGCGCGATGAAGCGCTCACCAAGCTGGCCCGTGCGCCATTTCACATCCTGCAAACCAGTCTTCCTCCAGGATCGCAGGATGAAGGGGCATTGCTCAAGCCACTCCTGGATGACCTGTTAAACAACGAGCATTTTGCCGAAGTAAAGGTAGACTCGGACAAACTTGAATTCGTTGTTGCCATCAAATTGCCCAATGACCGGCTTAAAATTTGGGACGCCAACCTGCGTAAGGTTGCTGGAGATTGGGGATTTGCAAAACCGGTTCCTGGTGATTTATCCGGT
>JAQGOV010000715.1 GCA_028293425.1 Verrucomicrobiales bacterium | reverse complement strand
TACTTATGAGAGCAGCGCCTCCGGAAGGCTATCGGGCTCGGAGGCAAATGGCTACAGCACTTACGGCCAAGCCCAGACAGCTTTTAGCATGACAATCGGGACATACACGGCCGCGCCTCCATTTGGCGGGAATATTTTCTCCGGTATCCAAGTCGCCAACGACCCCTCAGTTGACTCTTTCATCGTGACCTCCCGACTGACCGGAACACCCTTCAATGGCTTCAATCCGATCGGATTTCTCTCGTTCAACGACCTAAGTGGTGGAGCTTTCTCGGATACAAAGCTGTCAAATGTAGGGGATCTCACAGGCTGGCCAACTCAACCGAGCCGCACCACTTGGTGGTACCTCGCCTTTAGTAGCGGTGGACAGCCCCCGACGGTCTCGGGCACGCTGACTTCTCTGACACTGGTTCCAGAGCCTGGCACGCTTCCGTTGTTCGCGTGTAGCGTGATCTGCATAACATTGGCGATGCGACGTCGGGCCTCCCAGGCGACGACGGGAAAGTAGTTCTGTTATCGCCAGACGGATACACCGTAGCGTACGCATAAACGGATTGCACGGTGGTCATGGGCCGCAGTCCTTTCGGTGGCTTGCCAAAGTTCACCTCGGCCAAACGCGGGGGTGGAACGTTGGAATTGGGATGGCAGGGAGGCGCTGGTCTTTACCAACTGCAAAGCCGAACCAATCTCAGCCAAGGGGGCTGGCAGAACGTTGGTGCAGGCACGAGCGTTCAATCGAACACGGTTTCCGTGACGAACCAAAACAACTTTTTCCGAGTGCGGAGTGGGCCCTAGCCCAGAAGCTTCCAGTTTACAAGAGGTCATGTTTCGCTTCCAAAGATACGGATCTTTTCCGAAGAAATGATTTCGATAACTTTCCTGTAACCTTTCCTTCGAAACGCTTAAGTAAGTAGCGAAAGACCAATTTTAGGCTGAAAGCAGACGCCAAGGAGTTCCGGCTGGGTGCAATCGGTGGTTGGTCAACAAACCAACTATAAAACAAACCCAACACATGAAACATTTCTCTTTGCTGCGGCTGTTTACCATTGCCGCGATCTCATTTCTCAGCCAAACCGGATTCAGCGCGTCCTGGCAGGTTGTGGATAATTACCAATATGTTCTTGGAAAGCAGGCGTATGCGGTGGGTTTGGCCAAGGATCCAGCGGGCAATTTGTTTGCAGCTGGTAACGCGGTGGATGGCGGTGGGAGTTGGCATGCCTTGGCAATGCGGAGCAGTGATCAGGGGGGCACATGGTCGGTGGTGGACGACTACATTAATCCTGCGGCCAGCACCAACCAGGGACCAGGCTACGACGGAGGAATAACGTCGGATGCTGCCGGCAACCTGTATGCGACGGGTTTGGACGCCCTGCCCGGCCTTATCGATAATTGGTTCGTGAGGCGTAGTTTGGATGCGGGTTTAACCTGGACCACAGTGGATAGCTTTACCCTGGGAGGGGCGCAGGCGATACCTAAAGCGCTGGCGACTGATGCGGCAGGGAACGTGTATGTGGTTGGCACAGCCAACAGCGCCGCGCCGGTCACGAACTACACAGTGGTGCGAAAAGGTATTCCGCTCGGCGACGGCACGATGTCGTGGTCCACGGTGGACAAAATTCCCGTGAGCAGCTTCTCAATTGGCAGCAGCGCCAATTCCAGCATGCTCGTGTGTCACCCGAGCGCGGGAGTTTTCATCGCGGGGAGCACCCTGGTGAGCGCTGGGAAGAATGGTGGACAGGTGAGTCAATGGGTTATACGGCGGAGCGCAAATGGTGGTTTAACCTGGACGACTGCCGATGCTTATCAGTTGGATCCAACGCAGGGGGCCGTGGCACACGGCGTAGGCGTGGATAGTTTTGGGAATCTTTATTCCATGGGCAGCGCTAACCAACACCTGAAAGGGAAGGATATATTTCATTGGATTGTGCGAAAAAGCAACAACGGGGGAGGGTCCTGGACAACAGTGGACGATTTTCTACCGTCTCCGTTCTTAACGCCCTCAAACTTTGCGGCTGACGCTAGTGGCAATTTGTTTGTCACGAGTTCCATAGGCCTTACCCGAAAAAATACCGGTGGAACAAGCGCCTGGGTAACGGTCGCCAACGGCACGACGGGCAATATGAAAGCCCTGCTTGGAGACAACCTGGGCAACCTATTCTCCGCAGGGCAGCAGTACGATGCTGCCAACGTTTACCACTGGCAGGTGAGGAAACTGGTCCCTTAATCCAGCTCCGGGCTTATTCGCTTTGTAACATTTTGAGTCGAGCAGCTTAAGTAATGAGTTAACAGCAAGAAATTCAGGTGCGGATGATTCAAAGCAGGCCGTGCCAAGTAACCTAAAACCAAACCAAAGCGGGCAAGTTGTCCGCAGCACGAAAACATATGAAGACAAACTCACTGTATCAAAACATCCTTAACATCAAGCTCAAGTGCGTGGGGCGCGCTGGCGGAATGGCGGCGATGGTCCTGGGCCTCGTGCTCGCGATCCCCGTTTTTGCAGGGCTGCAACCGGTGGCCAGCAGCTCCACGGCTTACGGGAAAACTCTGGCGCAATGGCAGAACACATACTTCCGCTGGAGCTTGGGGAATATCACGTTGCCGATTGACGCAAACGGCAATGCTGTGGTCGGGAACGTCGTCTTTTTGCCGATTCCCCAGACGCCAGGAGATGGCACGCCGGGTACGCAGAACGTGAAGTTGGGGGTGGGACAAGCGTTCACACTTCCATTTTTCGGGTTCCTCGGGAATTCCTACACCGATGGCACCCCACCGGACGACTTTCTGCCTCTGAGCGTTTATCAGACGCTTCAAATCAGCGTCACTTTGGATGGGGTCACTCTGATTGACGGCAGGAACGTGATGCAATTCTTTTCCCAAAGCTCCTTCGACCCGGTAATACCTGGCGCAGCCCCAATCATTTGGCTGCAGTCGGTTAGCATGGTTCACAATCCTCTGACGCCGGGAAATCACGTCCTGAAATTAGATGTGAAGAACACCGAACCGGGATTTGGTTACATCGTGGAATTCCACAACACCTGGAACATCAACGTGCAGCCGGGACGGTAGAGACCGCAGGGGTGAATCGTTTTTCTGCCGAGCCAACTCAACAACACCCGGCCCAGCAATTGCCGCGTTCTGAGCGGCTCAAATTTGGAGATTTGGTAAAGGGGAAATCGGTTGGAGCGTAAAGGCGTGTCGACATTTATCGGCACGCTTTTTTTAAAAGCCGGTAACCTTTGTTCCTGGACGCTTAAGTAAGTAGGTGGAAGCAGAAACGAAGGAGTCACGGTTATCCACCGGCCATCGCCACGGGACGCTGAACTCTGGAGATGCGAGCGATCGATCAAAGATCACCTGGAAATGCAATTCTCGAGCACGGCCAAGAAAAACCAGCATCCTAACAATTTCCTACAGGGCCTTCGCCTGAAACAAAAAACAAACACAACCAAACTATGCAAACACACAACCTAATACGAAAAAATCCGCGCGGCAACGCCGCAAACTCTCCAAGTTACATCGCCGTCCTCGCAGGCGTCTGCCTGCTCGGTACTCTGGCACCGCACGTGGCGAGCGCCGGGTTGGATGGCAACAGCGCGCGTGTTCTTCCTCCGCAATCGCATGCCTACGGCCGAAGCTACGGCCAATGGTCGGAAGCGTGGTTCCTGTGGTGCTTCTCCCTCCCTACTACGCACAATCCAATTTTCGATACTGCGGATATAGGTACCGGTCAATCGGGTCCTGTCTGGTTTATCTCCGGGAATTTCACGGGAACTCCAGTGGTTCGCCAAGGCACGGTGCCCGCAGGGACGGCCTTGTTCTTCCCGATTGTCAACTTCTGGGCGGACAACACGGACTGCAGTAACGGCCAAATCATTTCCGACGGCAACAGCGTTGATGTTCTCCGGCAAATACTTAAGGGCAACGTGGATCAAGCCCGAAACCTGAGCTGCACGGTTGATGGCGTGGCTGTCAGCGGCTTGACAGACGGCATCCACACCCCTTTTCGTGCCCAAAGTTCAAGCCCAGAGGGGTTCAGCTATCAATTGCCGGCCCACGATAATCTTTTGAACTTCCTCGGGGCCTCCTGCTGGACGGGCAGTACTGATGAGCCGCTGCAAGTCAGCGCGGCGGTGTATCACCCCGTGGCGGATGGCATTTATATCATGTTGAGTCCGCTGACGCCTGGCAACCACACCATCCATTGCTCGGGCCAAATTGGAACGTTTGTCGAGGATTTCACCTACCACATAACCGTTTC
>JAQGOV010000565.1 GCA_028293425.1 Verrucomicrobiales bacterium | reverse complement strand
CCCATGCGCCCTCAGAAGAAATATGCTCGGCAGATGGCGCGAAAGTTCGGGATCATTTTGTGAAGCGACTTAACATGCGCTGCAGCATCTGTAAGGCAAACGAATCGTCAGTCCACCTCACGCAGATTGTGGGCGACCGCACATCGAGGATTCATCTTTGCGCCAAGTGCGCCACGGAAAGGGGCGTTTTTGACCCTTCTAGTTTCTCGCTGGCAGGCTTACTCGATGCAATGAAGGTGGCCCAGCCACAAAAGCCCCAAGATCGAAAGGATGGTGAGGGGACGTGATTTGGCGGCGAAGCTCAACGGTGCTTCGGGTTTCCGAGGTATGATGGATGCTCGCAGACTCGCCTCGCAGTGCTCGAAAGTGAGGGTGTTTCGTTTTTCCTGTAAACCCAGGGTGGCGCGCCGGGAAACAGCAAGGGCGCTTACCCTGGGCTACCATCAGGCCACCCCGATTAAATCAGAGCATGTTTTAAAACAATGAAGGCTCCCGTTGTTTGAGATTAATGCAGTAGGTCAGGAGGACCGATGAATGAAGAGTTCGCGAAAAAGGCCGTCTGGCGTTGTTGCTGCGTCAGTTGCAGCCCGGTGAGGGGATGCGCCTTCCTCGCGCCGAGCCATTCTACCTTTTTGGCGAAAACGGGGAGCCATCCTATTTTTAAAAGCAGGCTCTCGGGTTTGGGGAAAGGGCAATGACGAAATCAGAATGCAGAATGACGAAGGAGGGCGGCATCACCTGGTTCCTAGCCCACCGCCACGGCACCGCTCCCGGTTTCCTCCAGGCCCTCACCCAGCAGCCAAATCTCGAAACTTAACCGTTGGCGATCCCTGTTAAGGGTTTGGCGAGGCTCGACCACCCATCAATCCCTCCGAATCTAGAGTCATATGCCGAAGCAAACGCTCTGCAATTAAATCGGTGAGAACTTAGAAGTATCGTGGTATTGGCGAAAACCCTTGCAGGGAAACGGGTTGGGTGGCTAACGATGATGATTCCAAGGAAAGAGATGAACCATTTTGAAGGTGTGCGATCAATCGAAAAGTTACGAAAACTAGGCAATGCCAAGCCACTTCGATCTGCGGAGTCCTCCAAAATGTATTGTAGGTGGCGAGCTGATTGAGTATTTATACGCGCTAAAGGTACCTATCCAGTGAGCAAAAAGAAGCATGTTGTTCAACCACAGGCGAATGCAAAGAAAAACAATCGAGGAGCCAGCCAGAGAACGTTTCCGGCTGCAACGGTTGACGCGGTTGCGACGGTGATAGATAGGTTCGGGTGGCCTGGCGGAGTGCTGATTTTAGGTTACCTATTTGTTGTATATTATGGATCAGACGAACAAAAACGGGAAATTATTGATCAGTTCATACTCGGAAAAGGTATTGCGGGTTATTACCCATATTTGATAATAATGGTGGTGGCAGCATTAGTAATTATTGCGCAGCACTCGAGGTTCAAAAAGCGAGAAGCCGCTTGGAAAGAGGAAATTGAACGGCTCTCGCAATACAAAACACAAATGCAGATGAAACAGATAGGCACCGCCGATCTGCATCACACGCATAAATAGGTTATCGTATGCTATTTGTAATGCTTTTCATGGTCTTTGGGTTTGTGTGGTTGGAACGATTGCAGAGGTTCCACGTCGGAACGGTGATTCTAAGGCACAAATTTAAACTATATGCAATTCGTGACTCTCTTAGAGACCGAGTGATCGAAGGTGAGGTTAAATCCTCGAATTGGGTCTTCCAATACCTGGACAGCTCAATTACTAAAACAATCAGCAGGTTGGACGATCTGAGCATTTGGCGAGTCGCTGGTTGGATGTGCTGGTACCGACCAGACCGGTCAAAATTCGAAGAGCTGTATAATCAACTCCAGAAAGAATTATCCAAGCCAGGTAACGAAGTCTTAGGGAAAGTTTACGTGAAATACATTGCTCAGGTGGGACATCTCATTTGGGAAAGGCACGCATCATTTTCTGGCTCGCTTAAATTCGTTTTTAAACTATTGCGAGCGAAGGACTGGCTTAAGGCTCGTTCTCGACAAATCGTCAAATTCTTGGCAGAAGGACCTGAGACGTCCACTCTGCCCGAGTTCATAAAGGTGTGTCGTTAAGGAACGAAATAGCCCACTCAGGCTTGGGTGAATCACTCGCGACCAGCTTTCGACTGAGAGCACCTAAGCTTCTCCTCGTTCTGCACTACTCTCCGGCTACCTGCCTGAGCTTGCGAAGCAAGTCTGTTTCTACCACTCCGGTGTTTTCCAGCAATAGGCTTCGTAGCGGAGTTCGGTCCATCCGAGTTCGGGGAGTGGATGGCCGGGGAACAATGGTCTTTCCACGGGAGTAAATTTTACCCGAGATCGAGGCCTCGACCGCCCGGCTCCTCTTGGGACCTTTTCTGGGTCCAGAAAGGTTTTGGTTTCCATTCCTTTTCCCCGAATCCAATCTGAATTCTCCCTGCCTTTTTTCGTCCAAACGAACGACGCAAGTTCATGACATGAACGGGTTTATTATCGACAACCGCAGCGGAAACCAACGAATCGTCTGCTGGTTCGGGGGAATGTTTTGTGTTTTCTTAATGCTTCTCGGCTTTGCCTCGTCGCTATTGGCAGCCTCGCGGCCTCCTGCGCCACCGGTGGTTAAACCGGTCAAACTCATTATCCAGCCTGGTGAGATTACGCTGAACGGGGCGGAAGATTTGCATGGACTTATTGTCACCGCAGTCACTTCGGACGGAGCCACTTACGACGTAACAGCCCGTTCTCAGTTTACCAGCAAACAACCCAAACTTGTGGTCGTTTCCTCGAATGGCCTTTGCCAGGCGCTGGCTGATGGCCAAGCCGAGGTGCAGGTGAAGTTCGGGGGCAAATCCGCGATGATTTTTGTGAAGGCCACCCATGCTTCCGAGCACACAGCGCCTTCCTACCGGCAAGATGTTTTGCCGATCCTGACGAAAACCGGCTGCAACGCCGGCGCCTGCCATGGCAAAATGGCCGGTCAGAATGGATTTCGGCTGTCCCTGCGCGGTTATGCGCCGGAGTGGGATTACGATTGGCTGACGAGCGAAGTGCATGCGCGCCGGATCGACTACGGTTTCCCGGAAGAAAGTCTGCTCGTGCAGAAACCGCTGGGGCGGGTTCCCCATCAGGGCGGGGTGCGTTTCGAGGATGGCTCGCGGTATCACAAGACTTTGGTCGATTGGATAACGGCCCGGACCCCTGGCATCAACACCAACGAACAGGACGCTATCCTGTTGGAAGTGCTGCCCGGCAAGCGCGTGATGCGCACAGTCGAAACGCAACAACTGCTGGCGCGCGCGCATTATCCGGACGGCCGGGTGCGGGATGTGACCTGGCTGACCCAGTTCTTTTCGAATGACGAATCAGTGGCCCAGGTTTCCCCAGATGGAAAAGTGAAGTGCCTGCGCAACGGTGAAACATCGATCCGCGCTCACTTCCAGGCGCTGGTCGAGGTGATTACGATCACGATGCCTTACCAGAACAAGGTGGAGCCGAAGGTTTTCGCAAAGAAGAACAACGCGGTGGATGAACACGTTTTCAAAAAACTCGAAGAGTTGCGCATCCCGCCATCCGAGCTGTGCGACGACGCCACCTTCGTCCGCCGGGTTTACCTGGATGCGATTGGCACCTTGCCCACGGCGGAAGAGGTCCGGAAATTCGTGGATGATTCGGGCAGCAACAAACGCCAGCAATTGGTGGACGATTTGCTGCAGAGACCCGAGTGGGTGGACTACTGGACCTTGCAATTTGCCGACCTGATGCAGAACCGCAAGGAACGGGACCATGATGTGCGCGGCACCAAGGGGGTCCGATCCTTTCACAATTGGCTGCGAGCGCAGTTGGCGGTGAACCGTCCCTGGAACGAAATTGCCCGCGATGTCCTGACCGCTTCGGGAAACGTGATCGACAAACCGCAGATTGGATATTTCATCACCACCGTGGGCGAGAAAAAGGCGTTCGAATCCGAAGCGACCGACTCCGTGGCCCAGGCGTTCCTCGGCACCCGGGTGGGATGCGCCCGCTGCCATAATCATCCTCTGGAAAAATACACCCAGGACGATTATTACCATTTTTCGGCGTTCTTTTCCCGCGTGTCGCTGAAGCGTGAGGAGCCGGCTAAAGGCAAGACTGTCCTTTCCACCTTGTCCCGCGAAGAAGAGGACAAACAAAAGGAACTGACGCAGGCGGAAAAAACCCTGAAAGATCTGGAAGACGCTTTGGCCCAAAAAGCCGGGGAAGAAAAGCAAAAGGCCGAAAAGAAAATGGCCGAGCAAAAGAAACGCCTGGCGGAGACGAAGGATCAACTGGTGAAGCTCCGGTCCAAGATGCCGACCATCACCCAGCCGCGGACCAAAAAGGCAATGGCGCCGCAGCCGCTGGACCGCAGCCCGGTGGATTACAAGCCCGGCGAAGATCCGCGCGAGCTGTTGGCGGATTGGATCGCGAATCCGAAAAACGAAAACTTCAGCGGCGCGATGATCAATCGCCTTTGGAAACATTTCCTGAGCGTGGGCCTGGTGGAGCCCGTGGACGACTTGCGCGCGAGCAACCCGCCATCCAACCGAGAAGTGTGGAACTACCTGAGCAAGGAATTTGTGGGGCACGGCTATGACATCAAACATATCATGCGCCTGATCCTGAACTCGCGAACCTATCAGCTCAGCTCCGCCACCCTGGCGGGGAACAAAACGGAGCGGCGGTTTTATTCTCATTATTATGCCCGTCGATTGCCCGCGGAAGTGTTGATGGACGCGATGAGCGAATCGACCGGTGTGCCCGACAAGTTCGAGGGCTACCCGGTCGGCCTGCGGTCCATCCAATTGCCGGAACCGGGCGTCAGTTCCTATTTCCTGACCCTGTTCGGCCGTTCCGACCGCGTGACTGCCTGTGCTTGCGAGCGCAACGGGGAAGTCACCTTGCCGCAGTTGCTGCACCTGCAAAACGGCGATGAACTGACCAAGAAGCTGAAGTCGAAGGATGGCCGCCTGGCTGCGTTGATAAAAGAAACAAAGGACGATAACCGCCTTGCCGACGAAATCTTCCTTATCACCCTGGCACGCAAACCAACCGCGGAAGAGAGAACCGCTTTGGCGAAGAGCCTTACCACCGGCACGAAGGAAGAAGTTTATCAGGATCTCTTTTGGGCACTGCTCAACACGAAGGAGTTCGCGTTTAACCATTAGACTAACAGTTATGCTCGACATCTCGCTCAACTCAAAACGGAACAAATGGTGCAATGGCTGGTCGCGGCGTGACTTTCTGCGCGTCGGCGCCCTCGCGCCGCTCGGGCTTTCGCTCGGCAGCCTCTTATCCATGCAGCAGGCTACGGCGGCCACCTCGCGAGGCTCACGCGCGAAATCGGTCGTGCTCGTGTTTCTCGGCGGTGGTCTTTCGCACCACGACTCTTTCGATTTGAAGCCGGATGCTCTCGAAGAAATTCGGGGCAAGTACAAGGGCATTCCTTCCAACGTTCCGGGCCTGCACGTGGGCGAACTCCTGCCCAAGATGGCCAAGACCATGAACAAGGTCTGCCTGATCCGCTCCCAGCAACATGGGAACGACCATCATGAGACCGCCACGAACTGGGTGTTGTCCGGCCGCTTTGGTTCCCCTTTTGGTGATTTCCCGAGCATGGGCTCCGTGGTGGCACATGAAACCGGTTTCGCCGGCAACGTGCCTCCCTATGTGGCCGTGCCTAAAAATCCTTCCTTTACATGGGAGCTTGGAAAAAGCGCCTGGCTCGGTGGTCGCTACGAATCTTTCAAGGCGGGCGACCCGAATGGCAAGGACTACAAAGTCCGTGACTTGGCCATGAGCCAGCCGATGCCACCGCAGCAACTGGAACGCCGCAAGACGCTGCTCCAAGCTGTCGACCATCTGGCTCAAACGATCGAGGGCAACGACCAGATTGCGACTTACGACGAATTTCAGCGCAAGGCAGCGGAAATGATTCTTTCCCCGAAAGCCCAGGCCGCTTTTGACATCGAAAAGGAAAGCCAGCAGACCCGTGATACTTACGGCCACCATGAGTTTGGCCAAAGCTGCCTTCTGGCTCGCCGGTTGGTTGAGTCCGGGGTGCGCTTCGTCACGGTCAACTACGCCGGATGGGATCATCACGCCAAGATTTTCGAAAGCCTCGACAAAAAGCTGCCGCAGTTCGACCAAGGGTTCGCCGCGTTTATCAATGACATGGACCAACGGGGCTTGCTCAAGGATACGCTCGTGCTCTGCATGGGCGAATTCGGACGCACACCCAAGGTCAACAAGGATGCGGGCCGCGACCATTGGGGCCATGCCGGTTCGCTGATTTTTGCCGGTGCCGGTGTTCAGCCGGGCAAAATCATCGGGGCCACGGACAAGACGGGCTCCTACGTGACCGACCGCCCGATCCATCCCGCCGATGTTTCCTACACGGTCTATGAAGCGCTGGGCATCGACCCACGCAAGCAGCTTCTCACGCCCGAAGGACGTCCGGTCGAGATCCTCGATCAAGGCGATTTGATCAAAGAGCTCTACTCCTGATCGACGCTGCTGCTCATGGCTTTCCCAACCAGGCTTACCGCGCTCGTTTGCGCTCTGCTTTTTTCGCTTCCCGCACTTGCCGCTGAGAAAAAGGAGGAGAAGAAAAAGCCTGAGCCTCCATCTGTAGCGATGGTAATCCCCCTCGCCATCACCCCTGGTACCACGAACAAGATAAAGATTCGCGGTCAAAACCTGACGAATGTCACCGAGGTGAAATTTGCCCGAACCAATCTTCATCTGACCATCAAATCCAAAGGCAAAGCGGAGGTGCCCAAGGAAATGGACGCGAAGAAAGTGGGGGACACCCAAATCGAAGCCGAGCTGACACTGCCCGAGGACGCCCCCCTCGGGACGAATGCCTTCACCCTCGTATCAGCGGACGGCGAAAGCAAGCCAGCCATGCTCGTGGTGCTTCCAGCCAAATCTCTCGTAGCTGAAAAGGAGCCGAACAACAGCTTCCGCGAAAACCAACCGCTTGAGCTTGGAAAAACCGTTCAAGGCGCCATCGGAGAGGCCAAAGACGTGGATGTGTTCAAGCTGAAGTGCAAAGCCGGCCAAACCCTCGTCGCACAAGTGCAGGCCGCCCGTTTAGGTTCCACCCTGGATTCCATCCTCACCCTTTACGATGAGCACGGTCATCAACTCGCCGCCAGCGACGATTCTGAAACCGATTCGGATTCGCTGCTGCGGATAAAAATTCCCAAGAATGGAACCTATCTGCTCAGCCTCATCGACGCCCACGACAAGGGCGGGGCTACCTATGTTTATCTGCTGACGGTGCGGGAAGATTAGCGAGTGCCTGCTGGCCTTTAAACGTTTCCCGGTTCCGGATGCACGTACGGGTTTCGGTAAGGTCGGCGCAAAAGCTTGTTCGCCTCATCATCGCCCACCACTTTGCCCTGCACAGGGTCCCAGGTGATGCTGCGGCCGAGTTGCATCGAAACGTTCGCCAGGATGCACGCTGCCGTGGAGATGTAGCCCTGCTCGATGTCGGCCACTGGCTTGCCCCGCGACGCTACCGCCGAGAGAAAATCCTTCATGTGTCCGCGAATCGCCGGGGCACAATGAGTTTCCAAATCTTTCTCCGTTTTGTCTTCCGGATACTTTTCGAATTCGTATTCCACATCCTTGTGCACCGATTTGCCTCCGCCTTGCGGGATAAAATCGTAGGAGTACACGCTGGCTTTGAGCGTTCCCTTCTCGCCGTAGAAAGTGGCGCTCCAGGGGTATTTCGCATCCACCGATTCTCCCCAGGTGCGATGATTCCACACCACCTGCACATCGCCGAAATCGAACGTGCCGGTTTGCGTATCGGTGATATTGGCTTTGCTCGCCTTGTCCACAAGGATGCCTCCCGAGGAGCTAATCTTGGTGGGGGCTGGGAGGTCCATCATCCAGCGAACCATATCGAGCATGTGAATGCACATGTCGCCCACGATGCCGTTTCCATATTCCATGAACGCTCGCCATCCGCGGGGATGCACCCATTTATTGTAGGGGCGCATCGGGGCTGGCCCGGTCCACATTTCGTAATCGAGCGTCGCGGGTGGCTGTTCGTCCGGTGGATTCCCTTTCGCCCGCATATGCCAATAGCAGCAAATTTCCACGTGCGCGATTTTTCCAAGCTTGCCTTCCTTGATGAAGCGGTCCCGAGCCTCAATCAAATGCGGTGTGCTCCGGCGCTGCGTCCCAATCTGCGCCACGCGCTTGTATTTGCGGGCCGCTGCCAGCATGGCCTGGCCTTCCACCACGTCCACGCCGATCGGTTTCTGGCAATAAACATCCAGGCCGGATTTCACTGCCTCGATGAACGGAAGGGCATGCCAATGATCAGGCGTGCCGATCAGCACAATATCCAAATCTTTTTCCGCCAGCATTTGCCGGTAGTCGCTGTAGGTGCGGGGCGTTTTT
>JAQGOV010000670.1 GCA_028293425.1 Verrucomicrobiales bacterium | reverse complement strand
GCCGGCCGGCTGCGACAGAGTTCTCGTTCCTGGTCGGAATCCCGACGATGCTGGCGGCCGGTGGATGGAAAATCCTGAAGCAATTGCGCCATCACGAAGGAGCCGGGGAGAATTGGGGCATGCTGATTTTGGCTACCATCGTGGCAGCAATCGTTTCCTTCATTGCGGTCAAATGGCTGCTGCGTTATATCCAGACCCACACGTTTACCATTTTTGGGTGGTACCGCATTGTTGTGGGCCTGATCATTCTATTGCTGCTTCGTTAGGAACAGGCAGCAAAGCAAAAAAGTTCACAATGTCGCCATTGTGAACTTTTGCCAGCGCGCAACTGAGGTTGCGCGGCGAATTATTTGACCGCGTCTTTGGCTTTGTTAGCCGCATCTTTGGCAGCGTCGCCAGTTTTGTTGGCGGCATCCTTCGCGGCATCCGTGGTTTTGTCCATTGCCTTCTCGGTGTCGCTCCGCTTATCGCAGCCAGCAACGCCCAGAACGAGGGCCAGGACAGGAACCAACAGTGTGTATTTCAGTAAACGCATATTTGCCTTTGTTTTTTTAACCCAAGTCGCCACTTGTTTTCGCTCTAAATGCGTGGGTCAGTATGTGCCCAATGGCGATCTGGCGAAAGATTGCTAGATCTGGTGCAAGTTGACAAGTCCCTTGAAAAAGGACTGCTTATTGTTCGGCCGTTCCCCGTGCTAATAGTAACGGAATGACGCAAGACAGCAAAGCGACTGGGTGCTGATGAATTTCAATAGGCAGGAAGGCGGGTTGAGCCTTCAATCTATTCTGCCGCGGGCAAGGTAAAGTAAAACGTGGTTCCATGGCCAGGTTTGGATTCCAGCCAGATTCTTCCGCCATGCGCTTCGACGATTTTTTTGCAGATGGAAAGTCCAATTCCCGTACCGGGGTATTCACCCTGCGTGTGCAACCTTTGAAAAATAACAAAGATGCGCTCAAAATCCTTCGGTTCAATCCCGATGCCATTATCCCTGATAGCGAATTGCCACCCCTCGCTTTGACGTATCGCTCGTATCTCAATTTGCAACGGGCGCTCGCTTTTGAACTTCAAGGCATTACTGATCAAATTCTGGAATATTTGTGAGATCTGGACTGGATCTCCCTTCAGGGCAGGCATGGCATCATGCTCGATATGGGCGCCGCGTTCCGTTATCGCTGCATCCAAATTATGGAGAACATGGATCAGAAGGTCTTCGCCGTTCACGCGTTCCGCCGATTTGGCGCTTTGTCCAACCCGTGCGTAAGCGAGCAGGTCCGCAATGAGTTGTTGCATGCGCTTTCCGCCGTCCAGGGCATACTGCAAGAACTCGCGATTTTCCTGATCCAGCTTTTCGCCGGCACGTTGTTGCAGAATTTGCAGGAAGCCGGAAACAGAGCGCAAAGGCTCCTGTAGATCGTGCGACACGACGTAAGCAAACTGTTCCAGGTCACGATTTGAGCGCTCCAGTTCCGAGGTTCGCAATGCAACCCGCTTTTCCAATTGTTCGTTAAGCGTGGAAAGTTCGTTCTGAGCCTGTTCCTTTTCGATGACCCGCTGCTCAAGAGCACTGGCCATTTCATCGAAGGCATGGCCCAGTTGATTTAATTCGCCCGTTGCAGACTCAATGCCAGTTCGTGCTTTCAAATCCCCACCGGTTAGCCTGCGTGTTGTGTCGAGCAATAATCGAACCTGGCGCAGGACGAACCAATCGCTTCCAAACCACGCAACAGCCAGGGCGGCCAAGCCGACGATTCCCAGGAAGATGAGGTTTTGGATCAGCAGGATGTTTGCGTTGCGCGCGATTGTCGCCGTGGGGATGCCGATGAACGCCCAGGCGTCCGCCAGACCTTCGCTTTTGGTGAGTGGAGTAAACGCATAAAGACGGGAAACGCCATCCAGGCCTCGCGAGCGGGAGGTGCCCTCACGGCTCATCGTCAAGAGTCGTTTTGAGCCGGGGACGTTGGTGGCAATGAGCCCTGTATAAAGACGCTTTGGGTCTGGATAGCGAACCAGAACCACGCCGTTCCGGTCGACGATCGTGAGGGTTGAGCCATCAGGCAGGTCGGCGCGCCCGATCAGAGTGCTGATCCAGTTCAGATCAAGAGCGGCAAACAATATATTCTTGAGCTGCCCGGTTTTCGCGTCTTTGACGGGTAGAGCCATGTTGAGGGTAGGCTTGCCAGTGATCCTTCCGATTTGGTAGTCGCCGACAGAAAACTTCAGCGTATTGGTGGCACGTTGAAAGTAAGAACGGTCACCCAGGAAAACCTTATTTGTCGTGGCGGCGGCGCTGGCAATTACGTAACCATCCAGGTCGATAATGCCGAGGTTGGCATAGATCGGGTGAATCTGGAGAAGGTTCGCCATGAAACTGCGGCCAGCATCTTCACGGCTTGCCAAGTTCCTGATCTGGGACAAGGTTACGAGTAATTGCCTGGAGCTTTCGATGTTCTGCTGCTGGGTTCGTGCTACAATGCGTGCGACCCGCAAGGCCTCCTGGCGCGTGTCTTCCAAGGCATTTTGCCTTTGTTGAAAAGTGGAGTGGAGGACCAATCCCAGCACAGGGAGAATGCCCAACAGAACAAGGAGCAATAAACGTATGCGCAAAGAGGAGATAAGCGCCTGTCGGACGATCATTTTCGGCTTGTTGCTGGGCTCAGGTGTGGTCAAAAGTTAAGTTAAATATACCTTTCCCTATGCTCTAATCAATCCCGGGTACGTGAGTCTTCAGGTGTTGAGGCCAGGCATTGTAAAATGAAACTTCGTCCCTCCGCCGGGCTCGCTTTCGAGCCAGATTTCTCCTCCATGTCTCTCGACTATCTTTTTGCAGACGGACAAGCCGATTCCCGTGCCTGGATACTGATCGCGAGTATGGAGACGCTGGAAGATAATGAAAATCCGTTCAAAAAACTTGGGATCAATACCAATGCCATTGTCCGCCACCATGAAATGCCAAAAAATTGTGGGCTCCTCTTCATTGGTTCCTTTTTCCAGCACCGCGGAAATATGAATCTGAGGCGGCTGATCCTTCCTCCGAAACTTAATCGCATTGTTGACCAGGTTCTGAAAAAGCTGGGTCAGTTGAGTGGGATCTCCCATCACGCAGGGAAGATCTGAGCGCGTTACCTGAGCGCCGGTTTCCTCGATCAGGATCTTGAGGTTTGAAAGAGTGCGGGCCAGGACCTCCTCGCAGGGGATCATCGCGAAGGGCTTTCCCCGGGTTCCGACTCGCGAATAGGCGAGCAGGTCGTTGATGAGCACCTGCATGCG
>JAQGOV010000557.1 GCA_028293425.1 Verrucomicrobiales bacterium | reverse complement strand
GAAAGCGAGCGCAGAAAACTGGGACCAGAAACTAAAAAGTCATAAAGCACTTTTCAGTCGAGCATCCTGAATTGTTCAGGAAATGGAGGAATTTTGCCTCTTGGCGGCACGCTGTGGGATGCTACTGATCTCAAATTTGAGATTACCAGCGCCTCCGAATAAAGACCATCGTTGGAAGGCTCAGTTTCGGAACCATGGATTTCGAATATGTTAGATCCTCGAAAGGACCTTGGGGTTCAGAGGCCAATCACCTGCCCGAACTTCTCCGCTGACCGCTTCGTTCCCCCGGTCGTGAGGATTGCCTGGGGGAGTTGGTGCGATGACCTCTTGTTCGAAGTTGCTCGCGAGTGGGTTTGGTTGGGTTGTTCCAATTGGCCAAGCCGTGCTGCTCTTTCCGTTTCATTGGCGACCATACACCAGGAAGCCAGAAGAAAAAAGGGCTCCTTAATCCTCGCCGAAGCGAACGAAGGTATGAAGAATTTCTATCCGGCGGGAGGATCAAAAAACCAAGCCGTGCTGCTCTCCCCGTTTGGTGAACCATTTGCACGACCCTGCGTCTTCGGCCGGTGGTCCAATTACAGGAAAAACAACACGGCAGATAAAGAATCGCACTCCTCCATTTTCCAACGGAAGAGTGCGCGTGCATTAGTGCCCCAACATCCAAGGGCGACTATTTCGTTTTTTAGAGAATTCCAGGGCTGGTTTTCCGTGACGGTCCTTGGGTCTGGCCGCTGGCTTCACCGCCTGATGCGCGCAACCGGAACCGCAAACATGTGGCTGGTGGGCGCTCCTCTCGTTGCGTTCCCAGGCTTTGCGGTTCTCAGGACGCATCGCCGCAAGATGGACAACCGGGAAAATTTTCTCCGCCACCATCCCACAATCCGGGCATTCAGTCGGGTCGCTGGATTGAGCGAGGGGCCGGAACAAGGTGAAGGGACCGCACGCCCCGCAATCGTATTCGTAGACTGGCATGGTATTCGGTTCCTCATTTGGCGAAGGCCAGGTCTTTTTTGCCTTTGACCATTTTCTTCGGCCCGGCTGCGTTGGGCAGAATGTCGAAGTCAAAGATTTCGGTGGGGAGGAACAACGTGGCGCAGGCGTTCGGGATATCCACGATGCCGCTGATGTGGCCTTCCACTGGAGCGGTACCGAGGATGGCGTAGGCCTGTTCGCCGGTGAAACCGAACTTCTTCATGTATTCAATAGCGTTCAGGCAGGCGCGACGGTAAGCGATGTGGGCGTCCAGATAGTACTGCTTGCCATCTTCATCCACGGAAATGCCCTCAAAAATGAGATGCTTGAGATAACGCGGCTCCATGGGGCTGGGCTGGAAGATGGGATTCACAATCCCGTATTTCGCGATACCGCCCTTAATTAGGCTGACACGGAGGTCGATCCAACCGGCCATTTCGATGGCTCCGCAGAAGGTGATTTCGCCGTCGCCCTGCGAGAAGTGGATGTCGCCCATGGAAAGGCCGGCCCCTTTCACATAAACCGGGAAGTAGACCTTGGAACCGCGGCTCAGGTTTTTGATGTCGCAGTTGCCGCCGTGCTCGCGGGGCGGAACGGTGCGGGCGGCGTCCTTGGCGGCGACCTTAGCTTTGGCTTTGTCCATGCGGCCCAAATGCGCGGTGTCCGCGTAGGGCAAAGCCGCAAGCGCAGGCACGCGCTTGGGATCGGTGGCGAAGAGCTTGGATTCACGCTTGTTCCAGGTATCGAGGAGCTTTTTGGAAGGCAAGCAGCCGATGAGACCCGGATGCATGATGCCCACGAATTCCACATTCGGAATGTTTGGAGATGAGGTGTAAATACCATGGAAATCCCAAACGGCTTTGCGGGCTTTGGGATAGTGCTCGGTCAAAAATCCACCGCCGTTCTCTTTGGCGAAAATCCCGGTGAAGCCCCATTCGGAGCCAGGCAACGAGCCGATATCCAGAATGTCAACGACGAGGAGGTCACCAGGTTCAGCGCCCTCGACAGCGATTGGGCCGCTGAGATAATGGACCTTGCTCAAATCAACGTCGCGCACGTCCGCGGCGTTTTGGTCATACTTGATCTGTCCGCCGGTCCAATCCACGCATTCGACCCGGAATTCGTCACCGGGTTTGACGGTGGCAACCATGGGGATGTCCGGGTGCCAACGATTATGGATCACTTCCTGTTGGTCGGCAGGTGTGTTCAGGTCAACTTTGATGATGGGTTTTGCCATAGTTAATCAGATGTGTTGTTGGTTGGGTTGAAGTGGAATTAGACGGCCAGCAATTGTTTGATGCGATTGGCGTCGACGTGTTCGCGGAGATCTTCGTGGGTGAATCGACCGCCGTCGATCACCATGAGGCGGTCGCAGAGGTCGAGGGTGAAGCTCAGAACTTGCTCGGTGACGAGAATGGTTAGATCGCGCATTTTTCGGATTTCTTTCAGGACGCGCGCGATGTCCTTGATGATGGAGGGCTGAATGCCTTCGGTGGGTTCATCCAGGATCAGGACCTTGGGGTCGGTGACGAGAGCCCGGGCGATGGCGAGTTGTTGCTGCTGGCCCCCGGAAAGGTTGCCGCCGCGGCGATGTCGCATTTCGTGGAGGACGGGAAACAAGGCGAAGATGTCATCCGGGATGGTTTTGGTCTTTGAATTTTCCAGTCCGGTTTTGATGTTATCCAAAACGGTGAGCGCTGGAAAAATCATGCGCCCCTGGGGGACGTAGGCGAGCCCATGTTTAACGCGCATGTAAGGTTCCATGGTGCTGATGTCGCGACCACCTAACTCAATGCGACCACCTTGCGAGGGGAGGATGCCCATGAGTGATTTCAGGAGGGTGGTCTTGCCCATGCCGTTGCGACCCATGATGGCGAGGATTTCGCCTTTTTTTGCGCCAAAGGAAACGTTGTGAATGACTTCGCTTTGGCCGTAACTGACTTTGAGATCAGAGATGTTTAACATAGTGTGAGCGGTTCAATGTCCGAGGTAAACTTCCACCACTTTTTCATTGTTCTGCACTTCATCCATGGTGCCTTCGGCCAGCACTTTACCGAGGTGCAGCACGGTGACTTTGTGGGCAATCTTTTTCACGAACTCCATGTCGTGCTCGATAATGAGAATGGAGCGGTTCTGGGCGATGCGCTTGAGGAGTTCCGCGGTTTGGTCGCGTTCCCGCGTGCTCATGCCTGCAACCGGTTCATCGAGCATGAGCAGTTCGGGGTCCTGCATGAGGAGCATGCCAATCTCCAGCCATTGCTTTTGACCGTGGCTGAGCAGGCCCGCCTCCTGGTCCAGATGCTCGGAAAGGAAGATTTCCTCCGCCACCTGATGAATGCGATCGATCACATCCCCGGTTCTGCGGAATGCGAGGGCACTGAAAACTCCGCGGCCGCGCGGGAAAGATATCTCCAGGTTTTCAAACACCGTGAGGTTGTCGTAGATGGATGGGGTTTGGAATTTCCGGCCAACACCCGAGCGAACAATCTGATGTTCGGCCATTTTCGTGAGCTCCTGATTCTTGAACTTGATGCTGCCGGTGGTGGCCTTGGTCCGCCCACAGATCAAGTCAAGAACCGTGGTTTTCCCCGCTCCATTCGGGCCAATGATGACCCGAAGCTCCTGTTTATCGATGTAGAGGTTGAGTGAATCAACCGCCTTGAAGCCGTCAAACGAGACCGTAAGGTCTTCGACTGCCAAGATAAAATCGGTATTACTGCTCATTATTCGCCTGCTCCTTTCTTTTCCGCTTCCACTACCGGCAGTGTAATCGCCGGCTTCGATTCCTTGATGCGAGCCAGGATTCGCTTCCATAAATTCGCCAGCTTTCCGTCGCGCTTATCCAACAGACCCGCCAGCCCGTTCGGGAAGAACATGACGACGGAAATGAAGAGACCGCCCATGAGGAAGAGCCAGAGCTGCGGAAAACTCTCGGAGAAGCTCGTTTTGGCGTAGTTCACCAGCAGTGCTCCATACACCGCTCCGAGCAAGGACATTCGACCGCCCACGGCAGTGAAAATCACCATCTCAATGGAAGGAACAATGCCAACAAAGGAGGGAGACATGAAACCGACCTGCAAGGTGAACATGGCGCCGCCGATGGCAGAGATCATGGCGGCAACGACGAAAATGAAGATCTTGAAGCTGGAAACATCGTATCCTGAGAAGCGCACCCGATCCTCTCGGTCACGCATGGCGATGAGGAGACGTCCCAGCTTGGTCGAAACAATGTAGCGAGCCAGGAGAATGCATCCGAGCAACAACAAGGCATTGATGAAGTAGAGAGTCAGCCTGGCTGAGTTCGTGCGGATATCCCAGCCGAGGAGCGTTTTCAGGTCCGTGATTCCGTTGATGCCGCCGGTCCAGCCCTGGCGGCCAACGATCAGGATGGAAAGGATGAGAGCAATAGCCTGAGTGATGATGGCGAAGTACACGCCACCGACGCGGCGCTTGAACATGCCGGTGCCGATGATGAGCGCCAGCAAGCCCGGCACGATCAGAATGGCGACCACCGTGAAGGGGAAACTTTTAAAAGGAACCCAAAAGGACGGCAGTGAAGTGATTTGATTCCAGTCCATGAAATCGGGAATCCCGGGAGTGGACTGAATTTTAGTGCTGATGGGGTCCGATGCTTCCAGCTTGAGGAACATGGCCATGCAGTAACCTCCCAGGCCGAAGAACATCCCCTGCCCCAGGCTCAGGATGCCGCCATAACCCCAGAGGAGGACCAACCCCACGGCGACAAAGGCGTAAGTGCAATATTTCCCAGCGAGATTGAGCCGGAAGATGTCCATGGTCATCGGAAAAACGACCAGGAGAATCGTTGCCAGAATTGTGATATTGATGAAACCGGATTTGCCGCCAAAGACGTTTTGAAATGCTTTGTTCATAAATTTATTTCCGCACTTTGCTCGGGAACAGACCTTGAGGTTTGATCATGAGGATGATCACGACGGTGGCGAGGGTGATGACTTTAGCCACGGAGCCCGTGAGGAAGAACTCAGTGATGGACTGGGCTTGTGCGATGGAAAAGGCTGAGGTCAACGTTCCAATCATGCTCGCCGCCCCGCCGAACACGACGACCAGGAAGGTATCGACGATATAAAGAGAACCGCTGGTGGGCCCGGTTGAACCAATGGTAGTAAACGCAGCCCCGGCGATTCCCGCAATGCCGCAGCCGAGGGCGAAGGTAACTCGATCGACCATTTTGGTGTTGATCCCGACAGCCCCGCTCATCATTCGATTTTGCACGGTTGCACGAACTCTCAAGCCCCAACGGGAGCGGAACATGAAAAGCAACACGCCCAGCGTGACGAGAATAGAAAGGCCCATAACAAAGATGCCGTTCAATGGAATGTCGATCGAATCGGTTGGTTTGTAGGAACCCATGAGCCAGCCCGGCAGCGTGGCGCTGACTTCGCGGGCGCCAAAGGTGGATCGGAAACTTTGTTGCATGATAAGACTGATGCCCCAAGTGGCGAGGAGCGTGTCCAAAGGCCGCTTGTAAAGATGCCGAATCATTCCCCACTCCATAAGCCAGCCGAGGGCGAAAGCGATCAGGAAGGCCAGCGCAATGGCGGGAACGAAGTAGGTGTTCACCATACTTGGCCAATAAGCCTGGATTGCCTTGGAGGACATGCAGACGGTATAGGCGCCCACGGCCATGAATTCACCGTGAGCCATGTTGATGACTCCCATCTGACCGAAAATAATCGCGAGACCCAGCGCCATCAGCAGCAGCACGCTGAAAAGGCTCAGGCCGGCGAAGCTTTGCATGGTGAAGATGGAAACCAATTCCGAACTGGTATAGGCGAGCATCATATCGTTGTGAGTAGGAAATGTTACGTCAGTACGGGTTGTTTAGGTCTCGGGCGGCCAAGCTCATTGGCTTTCTGGCCGCCCGCACACCTCCAAGGAAAGATTATTGATAGCCCTTCGGGAACGGATCGGGCTCGATCAGCTTGGATTCATACATCACCTCGGCCTGGCCATCCAACTTCCACTTGCCAATGCGGAGCTTGCTCCACAGGTGATGGTTCGGATGCACTTTAACATAGCCTTCCGGGGCGGTCGTGAGCTCGATGTCAGGTGAAGAAACCGCGATTTTATCGACATCGAAGCTGCCGGCTTTTTCCACGGCTGCTTTCCATAACCATGGTCCGAGATACGCGGCTTGGGTGACGTCTCCGATCACAGCGTTCTTGCCGTATTTGGCCTTGAAGGCTTCAACGAACTTTTGGTTGTTGGGGTTATCGAGGCTCTGGAAATATTTCATGGCAGAATAGAACCCAACTAGGTTTTCACCCCCAATCCCGAGTACTTCATCTTCCGTAGTGGAGATGGTGAGGAGGGTTTGCTTTTCCGAGGTGATACCAGCCGCTTTGAGCTGCTTGTAGAAAGCCACATTGCTGCCACCCACGATGATGGCATAGATAACATCCGGCTTTTTCAGCTTAATCTTATTGATGAGTGAACCGAAACTGGTGCTGCCGAGCGCGTAGTATTCCTCGCCGACGACGGTGCCTTTCAGAACATTCTCGATGTGTTTTCGGGCAATCTTGCTCGATGTGCGAGGCCAGATATAATCCGAACCGATCAGATAAAAGGTTTTGGCCTTTTTCTCCTTTGCGATCCAATCCAGGCCCGCGATGATTTGCTGGGTAGCTTCCTGGCCCGTGTAGATGACGTTCTTCGATTGCTCCAGACCCTCGTAAAAGGTGGGATAATAGAGCATGCCGTTCTCCTTTTCAAAGACGGGCAGCACGGCTTTGCGCGAGGCGGATGTCCAGCAACCAAACACGGTGGCCACCTTGTCATTCACCAGGAGCTTGCGCGCTTTCTCGGCGAAGGTCGGCCAATCGCTGGCGCCGTCCTCGACGATGATCTTAATCTTGCGGCCGAGCACCCCACCCATGGCATTAATCTGTTCAATCGCCAGTTGTTCAGCCTGGATGGAACCGGTTTCGCTAATGGCCATGGTTCCAGTGGCGGAATGCAATTGTCCAACGGTGACCGTGTCGTCTGTCACCGCCATGCCAGTTGTGTTCACTTTGCTGGTTGGAAATTCGCTTGCCCTGACGGGAGGTCCGGCCGCGAGGACTGTAAGAATGCAGAGGACAGCGGTGAGGTGCCGCACTGATGATTTGATATAGGTTTTGATTTTCATAGGTGGGTATTCTGGTTTTAGGGAACAGCACTTATTCGTGCCTAACCTGTTATTAAGCACAAAACTCCTCTAGCACCGGCAGTGCCATGTGGAGGTGTTGTGAATTGGAGAACTTCCCAAAGAAAACTAATCGCGCATTAGTCGAAGATAATGCAAATGAATGGACGGAGAAAAACACCAATGTTTACCAGCCTTTTAAGAATTCCAAATTTGATGTCAAGGGCAGCGACTCCGGATTTTTCCATCTGCTTTCCTGACGGATCTTGAATTTTATTCATTTGAGGCGGCTGCCAGCGCAGCCGAGAGAGCGAGTTCATGGATCGCTTGCACGAGTTTTTTCCGGAGAAGCGTGTTCCGAATCATCCGTGCTGTCGCGTTTTGAACAGTTTTCAATGAGGACCTCGCGTTCGTTTTATTCAATTGGGTTGCTGATATCGAAGAAAATGAGAACATTTAAACATGCAATTCCGAAGCCAACGAAATGTCGCCTGTCTTATTCAGGTACTGGGGTTTTCCATCCTCACGCTTTTTAGCAGTCCTGCCGGGATAGCAGCCCAATCGGCCAACTGGCCTCAGTTTCGCGGGCCTGGCTCGCTGGGAGTCACAGAAGCGGCGAATTTCCCGGAGCAATGGAGTACCAATCAGAACGTGGCCTGGATTATTGAAACCCCAGGGCGAGGCTGGTCCTCCCCGATCGTTTGGGGGAATCGTATCTTTTTAACCACTGTCATACCCGAAGGGGAGATGGAGCAGCCGAAGAAAGGCCTCTATTTCGGTGGGGAGCGTAAAAACATTCCAAAAGTCACCCATCACTGGATGGTGCTTTGTTACGATCTCGGTTCTGGCAAAGAACTCTGGCGCAAAGAAGCGCATGCCGGCGTTCCGCCCAACCAATTGCACGTGAAAAATACGTATGCCTCAGAAACGCCAGTGACGGACGGCGAAAGGGTTTATGCCTATTTCGGAAACATTGGGCTGTTCTGTTACGACCTGGAAGGCAAAGCGCTTTGGTCCACCAATTGGCCCGCCGTCAAGACGCGATATGGGTGGGGATCCGCTGCTTCCCCCGTGGTGGATGGCGATCGGTTGTTCATCGTGAATGACAACGAGGAGAAGTCTTTTGTGGAAGCATTGGACACAAGGACGGGGCAGCGGCTCTGGCGCACGGACCGTGATGAAAAAAGCAATTGGGCCACGCCTTATATCTGGCGACATGATTTGCGCACGGAGTTGATCATCCCCGGGACGAAACGAATTCGGTCCTACGATCGAAATGGCAAGCTGCTCTGGGAACTGGGATGCATGTCCAGCATTGTGATTCCCACCCCGTTTTCAAAATTCAACCTGCTTTATGTTTGTTCAGGCTATGTCGGTGACAAGGTGCGGCCAGTTTTCGCGATTAAGCCGGGGGCGTCTGGTGATATCACACTGAAGACAGGTGAAACGAGCAACGAGTTTGTGGCCTGGTCGCAACCCGTGGCTGGTCCTTACAATCCATCGCCGCTGATTTATGGCGACTACTTTTATGTGCTCTTCGATTTTGGTTTCCTGAGCTGCCATGATGCGAGGACGGGAAAAGAAATTTATGGCAAGCAACGCGTCCGCGCCGAAGGCAACACGTCCTTCACTGCTTCTCCCTGGGCCGCGAACGGCAAAATCTTTGCCTTGAGCGAAGATGGCGACACGTTTGTGTTCCAGGCCGGACCTGAATACAAATTGCTGCACAAGAATTCGCTGGATGAAATGTGCATGGCCACTCCGGCGCTGGTGGGAGATCGATTGCTCATCCGGACCTTGACGAAGCTTTATTGCATCCAGAATAAAAAGTGACGGGTCCAATCCGGACAATTGGATTCGTTAAGGAGCGGTCACCTGGAGTCGCAAAAAGTGAAATGGAGTGGTGTCGAGCGACTGATTATCTCGATACTTATAAGAAATAGTTCCTTCGGCATTGGGAGCCGTAGAGATCAATTCCGTATGAGGTGGGCCTGATACCCAGTCCGAAAGATTACTGCTCACCTGAAATGTAGCGCTGCCTTCCGTAGCGCCGGCAAGGAGGGTGTATTCCATGGTCATGTAGCGAAGCCCATTGAATAATTCGATGGCTGCTCGCGGAGTTTTTCCCGGTTGAACCCGTTTTGGATGCAGCCCCAGCACGTATTCAGTGAAGTTCGGGATTCCGTCGCCATCCGGATCAGCGGCCGGTCCCCTGACCGACAAATCGCCAAGCGCGTTTGTGCCCCAGATCAAGGCTCCCCAAGTCGCAAAACTCATCTGTGGAGCGCTGCCACTGGGCAAACCACCAGGAACGGCCGAAGCGATCCAGTTGGTAGCCTGAGAGTGATCCGGATTGGCCAGAGGCGCACGCAGCAAAAGCGACGGGCCATCGCCATCAGGAGATTCGGGCCAGATCCCCCCGTCGGCGTAAACGAAATCCCTGATGACATTGGTGCCGCTGACCAAGGCGAGACGCTCGCCTGAGTTCGAGAGATTGCCGAGATATTCACCAGCGATCCTGGAATCAAGGAAATTTCCATAACGAACACGGAAGGCTGCGCGATTTTTCACGACCAGGACGCTGGCGCCCGGGTTTACAAAATGGACGCTGCCTGAGCCGAAGTTGAAAGTAACCCCCACAGAGAAACTGACGCCACTTAAATCCAGAGCCTGAGCGCCAATGTTGAGCAATCGAATGAATTCGAAATCATCTCCAGCGGTGAATCCAGCCGCGATTTCGTTGGTTCCAGGAGCCGGCGGATGATACATCAGTTCCGCGATGACCATGTTGTTGCCCGAGGCGGGGACGGCGTTGGGAGCAAAGGTGGCCTGACTGATGGGACTCCATTCACCTGTGACGTCGTTTCTGGCTCTTGCTTTAACCGTGACCACATTGGTCACCGCAACAGGGCTGGTGTAAAGAGAGGCGATCGGAGCGAGGGCTCCACCCGCGAGCCGAGGATCCGTGCCATCCAGTGTAAAATAGATAGTGGCAGTTTGGCCTGGGGCAGCGACGGTGCTCGTGATAGCGAGTTCATAACCTGGAGGAACATTTCCACCGTATTGGCTGAAGACGGGAGGCTCAGTGACCGGCCAAAGGCCAGCATCGCGCAACATTTGATGGCCGGGGGTATTACCGAGGAGATAACTGCGGCGCCCCGTGGTTGGAGCGGTCCAGGAGGTGAAGAGGTTCGTGGCCAGGGACTGGCCGGAGTTATATTTGACGAGCGGAGCTACCTCCGTCGCCAACTCATTGAAGCGGATTTGGAAATGACTCATCCCTGGACCTGCGGCATCGGGATCCCTATCGTCGAGCACACCTCCAGTATTCATGTGGAAATTGACCCGATCGGCAAACTTTAAGCGGAACTCGGGGCTCAGCTTTAGCCGCTTCCAAATGTTGGCGATATCAACGTTTTTGGTGTTCAGTTCGTTTATCGTGTCGAAACTGACGGGCTTGGCATAATAGCCATTCACATTGAAGGCGCCTTCAGCATCCCAGACGGAAAAACGAAAGCGGCTGGGAGGGCCTGTGCTGCGCTCGCGCTCGATGACAAAATTGTTTTCGGGCCAATCCCACATGGCGCAGTAGATGTTCAAAAGATAATAATCTGCGGCATTTTCCACATCCAGGAGCGCGGCAGCAGATTGGTAGCTGGCGAGAGATGAGAGGTCCTGGTTCAGTGTGGTGAGGAGTTGATCAAAGGCGCTACGATCACCATTGACCCAATCGCCCGCGTAACAAACATCCCAATCGACGGTGCTGCGGTAATGGGCTTGAAACATGGGCGCTCGGACCCGTTCAGTCAGGTTGAAGATACCTTTATAAACCCCATTCAAGTAAAGCGAACAGAACAGCCCGCGCGGTCCCACGTGGTCCATGTCGGTCCAAAGCCTCCGCACAAACTCGTCGGTCATGAAGGGATTCACGCTATCGTTTTTTCCAGCGCGTAACCGGAGGTGTTGGAAGTCCTTGATGTCGTAATTGGGAAACAGCCGGTAGTTCAGTTTCGAAATGCCATAGTCCCCTTGAAAGCTGATATTGAAGCTGGGCTTCTCAGTCGGATCCGAGGGCGTCCAGGGCGAGTTGGCCTCAGCCCCGCTGAGCTTCATGCGCGGGCGCTGGTAAGGGCTGGAACTCACGCGCAAGCCGACGTCCTCCCGGATAGGGTCCTGGTTCGTTGGGTAATAGCCCTGCGGGAAGTAGTACTCCATGTGGACCTCCCGTTCGAAAGGAGAACCACTGCCGAGGATTTCGTCATAACTTTGCGGCCCGCTTGCCACCCAAATCCCCCCTCCACCTGAAGCCGCCTGGAAGGAGCCGCCAACAACCGAGAGTAATCCATAAGGCGCATAAAAGGCTCTTTCTTTTTGCCCGGTGAGGAACAGCGCCGGAACGTTGGTAAGCGCGGGTGCCTGCCGCAGGAGGTAGGTGTGAGTCTTTATCCCGCTGGGCAACCAGCCGGGGAAGAATGAGCGTGCGCGGACGACCAACCCGGTTTTATCACTGGATTGAGCCAGGACCAACGGCCCTGCATAAATGGTGCCGTTCGTTTCGGTTGGGTCGGAACCATTCACAGTATAACGAATGATGCTACCGGAGGTCTGGTTCGTGAGCAGCAGGCTTAATGAAGCCGTTGAATAAATGCCACCAAGAAGATCGTTTGTACCGTCAGGAGCCTTAAATTGGGGAGCGTCCGTCCTCAAGGAAAAGAAAGGCGCGACGTTGTTGGTGCCGGGGGTGGCCGTGGAAAGGAAACCAAATTGCGATGGATTACCGGGATTGCGGCCGTAAGCGGCGAAGGAAACCTGATTGGGGTAGCCGGCAGGCAATCCGTCCATCCAAACTCCAGCGTTGTCAAAGAGCCCAAGGTATTCACCACTGCTGTTAAGTGAAAAATTGGCGTGGAGGTATTCGGCAGGCCCGGCAGGTGCGTTGGCTTCATCGCGACCATCACACAACACGAGGAGGTAGCCACCTGGCCCAATGACGGTGTTCGGCGGGAACGCCCACTTGTTCCATTGGGCAGCCTTGTCCGTGAGAAACCAGCCGGAAATGTCAGCCGAGACCGCACTATTATTAAATAATTCCAGCCAGGGAACGAAACTCGCGGGGGTTGCGTAAGCCCCCTCCTCACCCGCAGGCGGAATAAACTGGCTTGTGATAAGCCCTGGATCAAACACCCCCCCACTTGGCTCCGCCAATCCAGCAAAGTATTTCCAAGGGCCTCCAGCCGCACCGGCCCACACAAAATTTGTAATGCTGGAGGCGTTTGTTCCAGAGTAGATCACCTCGTAATCGTCCAGGACAAGCGTCTGAGTGCCAGCGGAGGCATCGCTGAATTTCTCAAAAGTGGGGACAAAGGAGAGGAGATTATTGGCATTCAGATAATTAATAAAAGCAGGCTGGCCATTAGTCGCGTCTGCCAGCCGGACTTCGTATTTTCGCCATGGAACAACCTGAAAATCATCCAGCTGGATCCATGTGCCCACACCCAGGGACGGACTCCCTTGAAATAGGAGCTTGAAATTTCTCGAGTTCGCGGCATTCAGAGCGGCCCGGAAATTCGCAGCACCTGAAAGGCTGGCGAAGTCCCGTCGAACCAATTGCCAAGTACCGTCGCCCATGAGGGTTCCCCAATCTACTCGGTTAGAGAATCCGCCACTTCCCGGCTCTGCCCAAACCTGGAAGGCAACCCCAGCGGGTATTTTGCAGGCGAACTGGAAGCTCGCATACTGCAAGTCCTGGGATGAAACATTGCCAGGGGTCCAGCTTTGCACGGGAATGTTTCCATAGCTAAATCCCCATGCTGTTCCGGCAGTGCCGGGCTGAGTGATTTCGCCCCTGAGATGGCCTTTGCTCCCGTTGTAGCCGGCGCCCACGGTCGCATCCTCTATAATTCGAAAAGTCATGTTCCGCACATCGTTTGAGGCAAACGCGAAGAGCGAGAGGCTGGAAAGGGAGCCCACTTGCGATTGGGATTGAGCGCCGGTACTGCTGATAGCCATAACTCTGGCGCCCCCGCTCGCCGCGGCAAACGTGATGGCTGCCTCGTTGGTAGGAGAGATTAACGGAAATCCACTGAGCGCATTTCCCTCCTGACCGAACGCCGGGTCAAGCCGCAGCTTAAATTGTGCTCCTCCAGCGGCCCGGCTACGAAACCTGATGACCGTACTTGCCAAGTCGGTGACGGAAACATGGCCAGGATTCCAGCCCCCTGTCATATCCACGGCTGGAGCGCGAAACGAGGCGGCCTGGTTGGCTCCGGTTTGGCTCACGGAAAACTGCAATGCTCCGCTTCCTGCAACGCCGGCTCCCGGGGTTTCGAACGCGACCATTTGTAAACCTTGCCAGGATGGGGAACTGGAAGGATTTGCACCGCTGGCCAGCCAGCCGTTTGGAGCCAGGTCCCCCAGGATGGAATCGGTAACCACTCCATTGGTATTTGCGTGAACTTTGCTGCCGCCCGCAGCATCGTCAAAATTGAAGGCGGACGGCCGAAGGCTCACAATTATACCGGCAGCGGCCTGGAGGCCGGCATTGATTTTAAACTCAGGAGTCGGCAGATGAGCCACGATCAAACTCGGATTATCCGTGGTAGAAGGCTGGTCTGCATTGTGCGCCTGGATGGCCAGCACATTCCTGCCGGGCACCACAAGCGTGCTGACCGGTCCAAGGATGATCTGGACGGCGCCGCTATTGGTGTTGACGTTGTAAGCGGGCTGATTGGCGAATATGAATCGGTTTGTTGCGCCGCAGTTCGCCCGGGCAACTTCCCTGCCATTCAGATAGGCCACAAACCCGTCATTGTAATCAACCGTGAGCACGAGAGGGTCCGTAAACGCTGCTTGTTCTGGAGTGAGATAGAACTCCTTCCGCAAATAGACCGAAGGAGTTTTCCCCTTCATCGTTGAGGAAAGATCGGTGGACAAACCTCCAAATCCATATCCGGCGGGAAGAGTTCCACTTGACCAGCTCCCGTCTCCCGAAAAACCTGGCTCCATCCAACTGATGCCAGAGTCGAGTTGCGGAATGCCGTTGCTCCGGTAAGAAAGTTGCAGGTCGCTTGGAGAAGAAAACAACTCGTTGATTACCACTGCAGCCTGTGCTGGCCGCAAGGTTCCAAAGAGCGAACCAAGGAAGAAAAGAACCAGGATAAGGACGGCATTGGATTTCGGAAAGAGATCGCCTGTGCAGCTTCGCAGATCCGGTATGAGCATCATTGAATTACCTCGGCCTGTTTCAAAGAAGGTGGCCAGGCCTATAATGCCCGGCCGTCAACAAAGACCCGCGGTTATGGTTTTAACAGCTGGTAGAACATATTGCCGGTTTGGCTGAGCGGAGCATTGCCTGCGCGAAGCAGTAAGCGCCGCCGGTCACCAATCTGGGCGGCGCTGCCAACTACCGGCCGCCAAGTGCTTGGCGCGATCAGACCGTCCTGATATTGCAGGGTGAAATCCTTATCGGGAAGGCTCCAGTTTATCCAGCAGATGGCATCCTGTGCGACAGGGATAATTCCGCCGGCATCATCAGCGACTTTTTCCCAGGAATCCGGGTTCAGGCTGCCTCCGATGAAGGTTTCTCCGACCGGGATTGCAACTCCGGTAATCTGAAACTGCGTGATCGTGACAGCTTGTCCAATTGCCGGCGCGTTGTTGGGCTGGATGCCAAAATACGCATAGAGGGGCCCGCTGAAAAGTGTCACAGCGTCCGCTGGGAGGGTGAAATTAGTCGTCAGGCCACTCGGGCTGGCAAGAGATATCTGACCGTCGGGATTAAAGGTGAGATTCCAGGTTCCCTTCACGGTTGTGGAACCGACGGTGGCGAGAGTGCCGCTGCCGAACAACATGGAATTGCCATTGGGCAAGTTCGTTTTGTAACGGAATGACGCGTAACCGGAGCCATCCGCATTATTTCCAATTTGCAGAAAAACAATGTTGGGTTCGTTCCAGTCTGGAGACGTCTCGTAATTCGGGATGTTTGCTCCAGGCACAAGGAAAATGTGCGTTTGGAAACCGCTGTAACTGCTACCCGGATAATCAGCGATCGTTAAGGAATACGTGACTGGATCGGTTGCGCCTACCCAGGAATATATGGCATTCTTGGTGCGGACACTCTGGCGTTGGTTCGGATTTCCAGGCGCACTGGCGAAGAACTTCAATCCTGGCAGGGCCTTTTCGATCCCCAACGTGGGCGGAGGAGGAGGAGTAACATTCACTTTAGCGATGAGGCGTATATTATCAACCCAGAACACAGCTTTTCCCGTCATGCCCGCTGGATCTCCCGACCACATTTTGAGAAACAGGCCATTGATGGTATCGATTTTCGGGGCTGTCGAGTTGATCGGGAGAACGACATGGATCCATCCCTGGTTGGTTGATACGGCAAAAGGGGTGAGCACGTTCTGGGAGTAATCCTGGTTTCGGAAACCCGGTTCCAGGAAACCAAAATCCCCTTGCCGGCGCGGAGAAGCCTGATCCCATTTCAAGTCAAAAACCAAATTGGTGTACTGCGAACCCTCCACCGTGGAGAAAGGCCTTAAAGCTGAGAACTGGTTATCTCCTCCATAGCTCGCAAGGTTAAAATTGATCGTCACTTTGAGAGAACCAGAGGACGCGCTGCCATCCGCATCCACTGTGCCGTCCCATTCATAGGTTTGGGGAGCCGCTCCCCACCATTTACTCCATTGAGCTGCGCTGGCGGAGGTATCGAAAGTATCAATCGTAATATCGCTGGCAGCACGCAAGCTGCTGTCCAATGCGAGCAAGGCGGCTGCAGAAAGCAGCAGGCGAGCCAGTCCGCGAGTCCGCAAGCGGTTGACCTGTTGCCATAAAGGAGGAGTTTTCATGAGGGTTCTTTGAAACAATTGTTCATATATCGCAGGTGATATCCTGTTGATGGGTTAGAGGAGGAGATAGTAGCGTCTTTTCAATGACAGTCAATGTCATATGAACATAGGAAAACCCTTTGATTGTGGGTCGATCGAAAAATCACCAACCGCTCCACTCGCAATGCTTGCTCGATCCGGTGAACACGGACCAAGAATAACGAGAGTCCAGTTCCAGACAAACAACTGATTCAGATACCTTCCAAATTCTGCGAAGTTCCCTGTCAAGAGCTCAATCGCCTAAATTGTTCCCGGAGTAATTACCCCAGATTTTTGTGTGAACGAAGTGTTGACTCTCGTTTCAAACTAAATACCGTTCACTTGAACAGTATGGTGACACTTACTCAGCGGCAAAAACAGATTCTGGATTATATTTATCGCAGCCAGCAGGCGGAAGGTATTACTCCAAGTTTTCGGGACATCGCGCGCGAGTTTGGCTTTCGCAGCATGACCAGCGCCATTGATCATGTAAGTGCGTTGAAGAAAAAAGGTGTCCTGGCTACCCGGCCCAATCGAGCCCGGTCCCTGCAAGTGATTTCTCCCCTGCAAAAGCTGCGCAAGCGGGTGGTGGACATTCCGCTCTTTGGCTCTATCCCCGCAGGCTTTGCGCAGGACCGTTTGCAGGAGGCGCAGGGTTGCATCTCGATTGATGTGCAAAGCCTTGGCTACAAGCCAACTTCCCGCACTTTTGCTTTGCAGGTGCGCGGTGATTCCATGATCGGCCGGCATATTTTGGATGGTGATAATGTTATTCTGGAGCATGGAGTGACACCTCGGAATGGTGATGTGGTTGCGGCGTTGATTGATAATGAGAGTACGCTCAAGACTTACATTCAGGAAAAGGGCAAACCCTATTTGCGCGCGGAGAACCCGCGTTATCCAGCGCTCATCCCTGCCCAGGAGCTGGTGATTCAAGGAGTGATGGTTGCACTGCTCCGGAAGCGAAAATAATCCTAAACAAATCTTACGCAGGCGCATGACGGTTCCGCGCCGGCGAACTGGTTCCTTCAATTGCAGCGATGTCCCGCACCATTGTTCATGTGGATGCCGACGCCTTCTTTGCGTCGGTGGAGCAGGCGGCTGATCCGCGTTTGCGCGGCAAGCCGATCGCAGTGGGTGGAGAGAAGCGTGGCATCATAGCTTCTGCTTCCTACGAAGCACGGAAGCTGGGCATCTACACGCCCATGCCCACATCGCGCGCGCGCAAGCTTTGTCCCAAGCTGATTGTGCTGCCCGGCGACTTCGAAAAATACGAGCACTTTTCCCGCTGGATGTTCAGCTACGCGTATGATTTCACCCCGCATGTGGAGATCAGTTCCATTGATGAAGGTTACCTCGATTTAAGCGGTGTGGGGAAATCGCCGGTCACCGTTGCTGACACTATTCGCCGGGCCATTCGCGAGTCTTTGAAGATTTCCGTGAGCGAGGGAATTGCCACGAACAAATTACTCAGCCAAATCGCTTCCAAGGCGAACAAGCCTGCCTCTTTTGTGGAAGTGCCGCCCGGCACGGAAAAGAGTTATATATGTTCCCTGGCCAATTACTGGCTCCCGGGTGTGGGTCCCCAAATGTCCGCGCGGCTGAACTCCGCCGGCTTGAAGCATATCGGGCAGATCGCCGATACGCCCATAGATTTGCTGCTGATGGTGATGGGGAACATGGCAAAATCGGTGCGCGAATTTGCACACGGTCGCGATGAACGCCCGCTGGTGCCTGTGGGCGAACCGGCCAAGTCGTACAGCCAGCAGGAAACCTTTTCGGCTGATATTGTGGATGAGGAATACGCGGCAGCGCTGCTGCATCGGATTGTTGATAATCTGATGACAAAAGTTCGGGAGGAAAAGAAAAGCATTCGGACCGTTACTGTCAAAGTGCGCTACAACGACATGGATGAATGCCAGCGCAGCGAGAGCTTGCTCGAACCAACTGATTTGGAAACGGATATTTATCCCTTGTTGCGTCCCCTGCTCCGCCGGGCGTGGGAACGCCGCGTGAGCCTGCGCATGGTATCCCTCAAGTTTTCCAGCATCTATGAGGGCGTCTTCCGGGCCGAGCTGCCTTTGGAGCCTTCGGCGCAACAGCAGGATGCGCGGCGTCGACTGGCCAGCGCGGTGGATGCGTTGCGCAAGACTCACGGGGCGCGCGCTGTGTTTCGCGGACATGATTTTGTGCTGGCGCGTGCTCCGGAAAATAATCCTGAAACGGCGAGCACTCCTCCCGCTCAAGTCGCAATTCCATCTCAATCCAAGCTCAACATCCTACCGACTCGAGTAAAGCCTTACGTGCCGCTGCACGTGCATAGTTATTACACATTTTTAAATTCCACGCTTTCCATCCGGGCTATCCAGGAACTGGCTATCAAATATGAAATGCCGGCGATAGCGCTCACGGATCAGGCAGGGTTGTACGGAGCGGTGGAATTTGTGCAGGCCGCCAAAGCGGCTGGAATCAAGCCGCTGATCGGCGCGGAGTTGCGCGTGGCTGGAAAACCTCTTCGCCTGCTCGTGGAAACGCGCCAGGGTTACCAGAATCTCTGCCGCATTCTCAGCCAGCAAAACAGCCGCAGCCCGGCCATGGCTGTTTTGCGCCATTCCGCGCGCGCGGCTCGGCCTGATTTGTTCAATGAGAACGATTACACGCCGCTTCTTTCGAGCCTGGATAGCGCAACGAAGCTGGATGGCCTCACTGCAGGTTTGATTGCGATTAGCCCGGAGCCGAGCTTTGCGGATTTTTTTCCGGGATCATTTTATTGGGAAATTTCAGATCCAGCTCGCCTTGCGCAACTGGATCGCCACAGCCGCCTGCCCATGGTGGCCGCTCTGCCGGTGCATTATGGCGCCCCGACAGACCGCGGACGCTTTGATATTGTGCAAAGCATCCGCACGCTGACGCTGTTGCGGCAGGACCATCCGCGGAAACGTCTCACGGGCGACTATCATTTTCGCACTCCGCGCGAGATGCATGCATTATTCGGAAGCCGCCCGGACCTGCTCTCGCACGGTGAAGAAATTGCATCCCGCTGCAACTTTGAATTCCCATTCGGCAAGCCGCAGTTCCCGGCTTACTCGCCGCCGGATGGCACGTCGCCTAAAGTTTTTCTACGACGGCTGGTGACCGAAGGCGTACGCAGACGTTACAAAGAACGCGCCGTCCATGTACAATCTCAAATCGAGCAGGAACTCGGCATCATTAGCGACGTTGGCTATGAGGAATATTTTCTCGGCGTTTGGGACTTGCTTCAGGCCTGCCGCCAGAATGGCATTGATTGGATCACTCGCGGCAGCGCTGCTGATTCGCTGGTCTGCTACTGCTTGGGCATCAGCGACGTTTGCCCGCTGCGATTCGACCTGTTCTTCCGCCGATTCCTCAATAAGGAACGGATGCTCATGAACAAGCTGCCGGACATCGACGTGGATTTTCCCCATGACCGCAAGGATGACGTGATCGATCTGCTGTTTGCAAAGCATGGCCCTAACCACGCTGCGATAGTAGGCGGTTTTTCCACTTACCAGGCGCGCGGAGCTGTGGCTGACGTGGCCAAGGTTTTGGGCGTTTCTGAATACCAGGTGCGCCGTTTCACTGAACACTTTCCCTGGGCCAGAGCGCATGGCATTAGTGAATTAGTTCACCAAAGCCAGGAATGCCGTGACCTGCCGTTGGACGAAGATCCATATCGTTCCGCGCTGCAAATGGCCGAGTTCCTGGACGGTTTTCCGCGTTATGCCAAGATGCATCCGTGCGGCATGGTGCTTTCACGCGAACCGATGCATGACCTGACTCCCACCTTTATCTCCAACAAAGGATACGCCACGACACACTATGATATGGATGCGGTGGAAGTGATTGGATTGGTGAAGCTGGATATTCTGGCACAAGGTGGGCTATCCGTAATGCGAGATGTGCAGAAGTCTCTGGCTACAAGAGGGCTGACGGTGGATTGGGAGAGGATGGAAACAAGAAATCAGGGTGTGTAGAAGCGGTCAAAACCCGAGCAGATAAACCCGACTTTAAGACAGTGTCATCGGTCCAAAGTCTTCCATCTGAATGCAAAGTGAGCACGATGTAGGGTGTGTCCTTTTCATCAATATCCTTGCACAGCCGATGGGCTTCGAGCCATGTGCCCATAGGGACGTTAGCCTCATTCACAAATTCCAAGCGACTGACGATCGTATGCAACGCTTCCAAAACTTCTTGCTCGCTCAAGTGAGAAGCCCTGATCAATCGCTCCTTGTGCTTGAACAGTTCTACAAAAAGAAAAAGAGGACTTTGGAATTTGAGGCTGGAGAGAGGATTTAAACGGTCCCGCAAGTCGCCACGCTTGCTGACCAAAGCCTTGAATGCGATGTTGGCATCCACGACCACCAAGTCTTGATTCATTGATCAGATGATTTAATGAACCGGCCCTTGTTAGAGTTCCACCATCCGGATTTGATTTCTTCAGCCAGTCGCTCAGCATTCTCTTCCGAGAGATCGCTCCGGGATGCGATGGTTTCCAGACGCAACCAGTCCAGAATGGAATTTAGCCTTTCGGGTGGCATTTCATTCTTTGGAATTGTAACCCGGGTACCTGTGTCCGTGGTTTCAACTGTGATCATACTATCAAACTTAGTGGGCGATTTTGTGCCTGCAAGCTTGGAACTCAAATATAATACATCTTCCCCTTCTCCAAGGACTGTTCCAAAAGCTGCTGAAAAGTAAGAGCGGAAGCGGTGTCGTCGACGGCAACCTGGAGGCGCTTCCAAGCTTCGCGCAGTTCGGGTGGACACTGGGGATCGGTCAAAGCCGGTGTGTCGAATACCTGGCCATGGACTGCCCGGATGACGTCGCCCAGGGAAATCTCCGCTGGAGGTCTTGCGAGAAGATAACCGCCTTCCTTGCCACGAACGCTTTTAACAATCTGCTGCGCCTTGAGCTCGATCAGAATCTGCACAAGGTAATTGGGCGGGATCCCGTGTTCCTTTGCGAGGTCCTCTGCTTTCCGCGCTTCGCCGCCCTGATAATGTCGCGCGAGCAACAGGACCGCGCGCGCGGCATAATCACTTTTCACGGAGAGTTTCATGCGCTAAGAACGTATTGACTCTGAACAACCTGCGCAATCAAAAGCCACGACAATCCAAGCCCACAGATTACCTGGAGCCAGGCTTCTCGCTCATAATACCCACTGAGGAAAGGAAATCTGGAAGCCTTCCCTTTGCAAGCGATCGCGGACCCGGCGGATGTGCTCCACATCCCGTGTCTCGATGACACAATGCACGGTGACGGTATTGATGTCTTCACTGGCAAAAGCCCGGTCGTGCTCGATATCATGCACGCTCGCTCCCTCCTCAGCTAAGAGTGCAGTAAAATGCGACAGCCCGCCTGGACGGTCGCTGATCACGGTTGAAAATCGGCAGAGGCGGCCATCGGCGGCCAGACCACGGTCAATAACTCGTCCCAGAATATTGGTATCGATATTTCCGCCGCACAACGGGAGCACAACTTTCTTGCCCTTTAGTTCAGGAACCATGTGTCGCAGGCAAACAGCCAACGGGGTGGCCCCGGCGCCTTCGACGACGGCTTTCTCCAATTCCACAAGACGCAGCACTGCCAGGGCAATGTCCCGTTCACCAACGGCTAATACCTTGTCCACATATTTTCGGGCGATTTCGAAGGCGTTGTCGCCCACCTTCGGCACAGCCAAGCCATCAGCCAGGGTTGGCTGCATCTGGATTAACACCGGCTTGCCGTTTTGCACGGCCGCGGCGTAACTGGCCGCCCGGGTAGGCTCGACCCCAATGATCTGCACGTTGGGCTTGCGTGTCTTTACCGCCAGCGCGATGCCTGCGATCAATCCCGCTCCGCCAATCGGCACAATGATCGCCTCAACGTCCGGGACCTGCTCGAGGATTTCGAGGCCCATGGTCCCTTGCCCGGCGATGATGTCGGGATGGTCGTAGCCATTGATATAATACCAGCCCTTTTCCTCTCCCAACTTCAGCGCGAATTGCTTGGCTTCTTCGATGTTGCCGCCCTCCAGCAGCACGTTGGCGCCAAGATTTCTGCAGTTGGTGATTTTTGTCAGCGGCGCCACCTTCGGCATGACGACTGTGACGGGAATTTTCAGAAGACTGCCATGATAAGAAAGTCCGAGCGCGTGATTCCCGGCTGAGGCGGTGATGACACCCTTTTTCTTCTGGTCATCGGGCAATCGCACCAGCGCATTGCGCGCTCCACGTTCCTTGAAGCTACCCGTTCGCTGCAGGTGCTCCAGCTTGCAGTAGATTTGACATCCGGTAGCCAAGCTCAAAGGTTCCGAGGCTGGACACGGCGTTCGCTGCACCGAGCCCTTGATCCGCTCAGCCGCCGCTTCAATATCCCCAATTGTTACTGACACTCTTAAATCCTTTCAAAATAACGAACCCGCTCCCAATCCGTCACTGCATTATCAAAGGCGCGTGCTTCGAGCCAGGCTGTGTGGACGTAAAAATCCACGACATTATCTCCGAAAGCCTGCCGGGCAAACCGCGATTGCTTCAGCAACTCCGCCGCTTCCTTCAACGATTCAGGCAACGCTGGCAGGGACGGATCGGCGTAAGCATTGCCCGCGTAAACATCGCCGCAGTCGAGGCTTTCGTCTACCCCTGCCATACCGGCAGCCAGCATCGCTGTAAAAGCAAGGTAGGGATTAGCATCTGCCCCGGGCATCCGGTTCTCAATGCGAAAGGATTTACCGCTCCCTACAACGCGAAAACCGACTGTGCGGTTATCAAACGCCCACGCGAGCTTCGTGGGAGCCCAACTGGCGGATTGATAGCGTTTGTATGCGTTTACGGTGGGCGCAAAGAAATAGCACAGTTCCCGGGAATACTTAATCAAGCCGCCTAGAAATTGCCGGAACAGCTTGGATCCAGCCTTCTTTTCACCGTCCCAGAACATGTTGTTCTGACCCTGCCAGAGGCTAATATGGATGTGGCAACTGTTCCCAGGTTCGGTCATGGAAGGCTTCGCCATGAAGGTGATGGACCTTCCCTGCTGGGCCGTGATCTCTTTGACCCCGTGTTTGAAAACAACGTGCCGGTCCGCCATCTCCACCGGTTGGCTGTAGGTGAAATTGACTTCGTGCTGTCCGCGGCCCCATTCGCCTTTACTGGACTCTACAGGCACCTCCGCCGCACCCATATAATTTCGGATAGCACGAAAGAGGGGTTCATCCTGGCCCGGTTGCAAAATATGATAGTCGATGCGGTAATCGCTGGATGGCTTCAGCTCGCGGTATTGCGCCGCGTAGGCATCCCGGTAGGACTGCTGAAAGAGAAAAAATTCCAGCTCGCTCGCCATGTTGCAAATGAAGTTCTTCTCCGTTAACTGCCGCACCTCCTTCTTTAAGAGCGCGCGGGGTGATTCATCCACTTCGAGACCATGGTGATGTCGAAAATCGCATAGAACCAGGGCCGTTCCAGGGAGCCAGGGCAAAATCCTGAGGGTGCCCAGGTCAGGGAGCATCTCGAAATCTCCGAAACCCTTCTCCCAATTTGCAAGTTTAAATCCCTGCATTGGCTCCATCTCAATGTCCACGGTCAGGAGATAATTGCAGGCGTGAGTGCCATGCTCAGCGACAGATTCAAGGAAGAATTGCCCGGTAAACCGTTTTCCGATGAGCTGCCCAAAAACATTGGGGAAAGCCACCACGACTGTGTCGATTTCACATGCTTCAATCCGCGCCCTGAGTGCTTGCAAGTCCATATCAGTTCTCCCTCTGAATACTCCCGCTTCGTTGCTAACCCGCTACATAAACATTTTTCAATTCCGTGTAGCCTTCCATTGCCGCCATGCCCAAATCCCGCCCGAGACCGCTTTGCTTGAAGCCTCCGAAGGGCGCTTCCACATGGACGCTGGAGTGCGAGTTGATGCTCAGGACTCCGCTCTCCACTAGCCGTGCCATCCGGATGGCACGCTTCAAATCATTCGTCCAAATCGATCCGCTCAAGCCATAGGGGCTCGCATTTACTTCCCGCAGTAATTGCTCCTCGGTGTCGAAAGGACGAATGCACACGACTGGGCCAAAAATTTCTTCTTTCCAGCAACGGTCCTCGGGTTCGACGTCGAGTAACACGGTTGGTTCCAAGTAGAACCCTTTGTCCAATGGCCTGCCTCCACCAGCAGCGACTTTGCGTCCAGCCTTCCTGGCCTCCGCGATGAATTCTTCGGATGTAGCCCGTTGCGCGGCCGAGACCAACGGTCCAATTTGGGTTTCCGCTCGCGATGGGTTTCCAACCTGCAACTGCCGAGTTGCCGCTACAAATTTCTCCACGAACGGTTCCAGGATTTTGCGTTCCACGAACACGCGCGTGCGGGCGCAGCAATCCTGTCCAGCATTAGCGAACACGCTCATTGGGGAGGTGCTTGCGGCTTGTTCAATGTCGGCATCCGCAAAAATAATGTTAGGAGATTTGCCGCCGAGTTCGAGAGATATGCGCTTTATATCCCCCGCTGCCAACTGCATGATCCTGGAGCCTACGGCGGTGGAGCCGGTGAACGAGATTTTCCTGACGAGAGGATGGGTTACCAGCGTATCGCCAACTTCTTTTCCGGCGCCGGGCAGAACCTGGAGCACTCCGGCTGGCAGGCCCGCCTGGTGTGCCACTTGCCCGAGGGTGATCGCGGAGAGCGGCGATTGACTGGCTGGCTTCAATACCACCGTGTTTCCAGCGGCCAACGCGGGAGCGACTTTCCAGCAGGCGATCGGGAATGGGAAATTCCAGGGGACAATCGCGGCGACGACTCCCATCGGTACTCGAAGCGTAAAATCAAATCCACCGCGTCCGACTGGAATAGTTTGGCCGCAGAATTTCGTGACGGCACCGGCGTAATATTCAAAAATCCGGGCACCCAGCTCGACTTCATCACGGGCATCGGAAATGGGCTTGCCGATGTTCTGCGATTCCATCTGGGCCAATGCTTCGCTGATTTCACGAATCGCATGAGCTATGGAAAAGAGAATGTCTGCTCGCTTCTGAGGGGCCAGATCCCGCCATTGTTTCTCATAAGCCTGGTGGGCGCCTTGCACGGCTTTGTCCACATCTTGGGCTGAGGCGGATTGCACCTCCGCGAATACCTCCTCTGTCGCGGGGTTGATTTGGTTGATGCGCTTTCCCCCGCCCGAATCGGTCAGGCCACCATTGATAAAAAGCTGGGTTTGAAAATGACTCATAAGGCAACTTCGTATAGATGCTTCAAATCTTCCGGCGTAACAGGAACGGGATTAGTGCGATGGCAGCCATCTGCAAAGGCCTGTTCCGTCAACGCTTCGAGTTGGTTTTCTTTGACCCCATGTGTTTTCAAGCCGCCTTTTATACCAAGGTAAGCGAGAAGCTTTTTGATAAAATCGATGGTTTTTCGGTCCGCTTTTGCGCCGGTCAGTTGCTGCACATCCAGCCCGCAAGCCAAGCCGACGCGGTGATACAAGCCCGGCCGGTGTTTGGAGTTAAACTCCATCACATGAGGCAAGCAAATGGCGTTGGCAAGACCGTGATGCAACCCGCAGATGGTGGAAAGCGGGTGAGCCAGGGAATGGGTTGCGCCTAGATCTTTTTGGAAAGCGATCGCGCCCATGGATGCTGCGATGAGCATGTTTCCGCGAGCTTTGAGGTCTTTGCCATTTTTGAAAGCGTGCGGGAGGGCATCGACAATCAAATGAATTCCTTCCAGGGCTATTCCATCACACATGGGATGGAAAGTTGGAGAGGTGAAGGATTCGATGCAGTGCGTCAGGGCGTCCATCCCGGTTGCGGCTGTTAGCTTGGGTGGCAGATCGCGTGTCAATTTAGGGTCGAGAATAACCAGCTTTGCTAAAAGGGCAGGATGGAAAATGACGGTTTTGCGATGGCTCTCAACCAGGGTGATAACGGAGCTTCGACCAACTTCGCTTCCCGTGCCTGCGGTGGTAGGAATACAAATGCACGGAGCCAGGCCGCTCCAGTCTTCGTGATAATCAAAACTCTTGAGTTTGAGGGTGGGGCGTTTTACCAGCAACCGAACCGCCTTGCCTACATCCAGCGCGCTCCCTCCTCCGAAGGCAATCACGAGGTCGCATTCCCCCTTTTTATAAGCGTTGGCAGCCTCTATTACATTATTCTCCATCGGGTTTGGCTCGACGTCAGAAAACAACTTCCAATGGATTTTTCCATTGGGATCGCCGAGCGCCTGTTTGAGCATCTCGAAAGAGCTGGTTTTTAGGAGGCCCCCGTCCGTGACCACGAGCGGACGCTTACATTTCATTTTCTCGAGGCGTGGCGCGAGTTCAGCCACGGCTCCGACCCCGAACACAATTTCCGTGGGAAATGAAAATGTGGAGAGCGGACTTGTCATATTTCTTTAACAATCTACAAAACACTTTTAAGCCGACAGGAGCAATATTCCCTATTCCCAGCAAAGCTGCGGTGGGACTCGGAGAACTCTAAAGTGACACAATTGGTCGAAAAAGCTTAATTTCCTGGAACCTGGCAATTGCTAGCACATCTAATTTGGAATAAACCGTTCTTTATTTCGTCTAATTCGACAGCGGCGCCTGCTGAATTGGGCAAGAATAAGGCGATGACGCGTATAATTAAACGATAACCCGATGCTTTTTGACAAACTTCACGACGGCCTCAATATTTTTGGCATCAGATCACTGACTTGAGCATCACGGTGCGAAATCATGTACGGCATCAATAAAACCCCTCATTTCCTGGAAAGCTCGACCGGCAAGATGTGGCTCCGGAGGGTGTTGCTCCTGCTGGGGTTTGTCGGGTTCTCGCTCGCTGCCCACGCAGCTCCCGCAGTGGCTGCAACACACCCAAAAATATTTCAATGGCGACCTTTTTTGGCTCCGTTCCATTCGGTTGTTCTGCATTTCCCGATAGGTTTTCTGACGGCGGCTTTTCTTTTGGAGCTGTATCGCTTTTTTCGGCCGAGCAAAGAATTGCGGAAGATTATTCTGCTGATCGTGTGGTTGAGCCTGGTTTCCGCTGTTGCCTCGGCAGTGCTGGGCTTGCTGCGAGCAGATTCGGGCGATTATGATTTGCATGCTCTCCAGTTGCATCGCCTGTTTGGTTTGGCGGTGCCGGGGATTACTGTTTTCACACTCTTTTTTCAGCACTTTGCTTACAAGAACGAGACGATCCAGGGCTGGAATTATGGCTATCGCGCTCTACTGACGGGTTCAATGGGACTCCTGATGGTTGCAGGCCATTACGGCGGGAACCTGACTCATGGGTCGCGTTACCTGACAGAAAATGCGCCGGAATTCGTGCGTGACCTGCTGGATGACGACCAACCCGTGGCTTCAAACGCGACCCCGGCGGAACTGGATGAGAAGCAAAAGTTCTTCGTGGAGAAAGTTCAACCCATCTTTAATTCCAAGTGCGTGACGTGTCATGGTTCAGAAAAGCAGAAGGGCGGGTATCGTTTGGACCTGCCGGAGCTGGCTTTAAAATTAGGCAAGAGTGGCAAACCGGCCATCGTGCCGGGGGACCCAACGGAGAGCCAGATGGTCCGGCGCATTCTTCTCCCTCAGCAAAATGATGATGCCATGCCTCCAGAAGGCAAACAGCCGCTGGCGATGGATGAAGTCGCTACGATTCTTGACTGGATCAAAGCCGGGGCTCCCTACCCTGGCGGGACTTCCAACCTCGTCACCACCAATTCGCTGGCCCCTACCAACTCCGTGGCCCACAAAGTGAACTGACGCCTTCGTCCTTCTCTCAACCTTCCGCCTTCGCCTTTTCTCCGCCTTTACTTCATACTAAAAAAAGCCGGGGAACCCAATGAAGGATTCCCCGGCGCGTTCCTCCCGACTAAATCGCAGCGGAGGACAGAAAGGTGCTTAGGAGCAGCCCAGGCTTTCGCCGCAATTCAGGCACTTATAGCAAGCGCCGTTGCGCACGGCCACATGACCGCAACTTGGACAGGTGGGAGCATCCGATTGGAAATGAGCAATGGCGTCACTCAAACTGGTTACCGTCCGTCCACGAGTCGAACCACGTCCATTGGACCCGCCATTGCCCGAAGGGGTGGGTTTGCCCACCAAAATTTCCGTTTCGTTCGCCAAAGGCAGGTCAGGAACAGGACGATTAACGGCTCGCTTCAGCTCATCCACCAAGCCGGGCATGGGAAGCTCCTGTTGACCGCGATTGGGAGAATTGGCTTCCCGATAGCCCGGGATGAAATGATGCGCCATCCAGCGGAACACATAATCCGTGATGCTGCTGGCGTTGCGGATGTCGGGATTCTTGGTGAATCCGCTTGGCTCGAAGCGCTGATGGGCGAACTTCTTAACTAGCGATTCCAAAGGCACTCCGTATTGCAGCGCCATGCTGGTCAGAGCGCCGATGGAGTCCATCAGCCCACCAATTGTGGATCCTTCTTTTGCCATGGTGATGAACAACTCACCGGGGCAGCCATCGTCAAAGAGACCGACGGTGATGTAGCCTTCGTGGCCGGCAATATCAAACTTGTGGTTGATGGCATTGCGGGTTTCAGGCAAGCGACGGCGAAGCGGCTTGCCAGCTTCCTCGCGAATGTCCTTTATTTCGAGTTCCAGTTCATTTACCCGATAGTTGAGGTCGGCAACCTTGGAATCGGGATTACCTCCTTGAGGTCTTTCGCCGCCTTCCTTGGTTTTGCTGGTGTTGAGCGGTTGTGAACGTTTGGAGCCGTCACGATAAATCGCCACGCACTTCAAGCCCATCTTCCAAGCCTGAACGTAGGCGTCCTTAATATCCTCGACGCTGCATTCGTTGGGCAGATTGACGGTCTTGGAGATGGCGCCGCTGATGAATGGCTGCGAGGCGCCCATCATCTTCAAGTGAGCCATGTAATGAATGCTGCGCTTGCCACGAGCGGCTTTGAAGGCGCAGTCGAAGACGGACAGATGCTCTGGCTTGAGACCGCTGGAGACGATTTGGCCATTATCCTCGACGTCTTCAATCGTGTCGAATTTGTCGATGTGAGCCACGATCTTCTCGACCTCGTTGACGCTGTAGCCGAGACGGCGTAGCCCTTCTGGAACAGTCCGGTTCACGATCTTCAGCATGCCGCCGCCAGCGAGTACTTTATACTTTACCAACGCGATGTCGGGCTCGACCCCAGTGGTGTCGCAATCCATAAGGAAAGCGATTGTGCCGGTCGGGGCCAGCACAGTGACCTGAGCATTGCGGTAGCCGACTTCCTTCCCACGAGCGAAGGCGCGATCCCAGCAATGACGCGCTTCTTCCTTCAGGTAATGGAACTCCTTGCTCGGCTGAATTTTCTCGACCTCATCTCGGTGCAGCTTGATGACGCCGAGCATGGAATCAACGTTGTTCTTTGCCACAGGCTTGGAAACGTGAGCGCAACGGGCGTCGCGGTAACCTTCGAAAGCTCCCATAACTTCCGAGATGTGCGCGGACTGCTCATAGGAATGCCCAGTCATCACTGCGGTGATGGCTCCAGCCAGTGCACGGCCACCATCGGAATCATAAGCCAGCCCGTAGCTCATGATGAGCGAGCCAAGGTTCGCGTAACCAAGACCGAGGGTCCGATAAATGTGCGAATTCTCGGCAATTTGCTTGGTTGGATAGCTGGCGTTATCCACCAAAATTTCCTGGGCAGTAATGAAAATACGCACCGCTGCCTTGAAGCGTTCGATTTCGAAGACGCCGTCTTCGCGCTTAAACTTCATCAGGTTTAGCGAGGCCAGATTGCAAGCGGTGTTGTTCAAGAACACGTATTCGCTGCAAGGATTCGTGGAATGAATCGCCTCGGTGCCTTTGCATGTGTGCCACTTCTGGATGGCTCCGTCGAATTGCAAACCAGGGTCGCCGCAGATCCATGTGCCTTCCGCGATTTTGTTAAAGAGCGTGCGGGCATCTTTCTTCTGGATTGGCTTGTCGCCGGTCACGGTGCGAGTCCACCATTCCTTGCCGTCCAGGCCGGCCTGCATGAATTCATCGCTGACGCGCACGGACAGGTTTTCGTTCTGGTACATCACACTGCCGTAGGCTTCGCCGTTGAAGGAGCCGTCGTAGCCCTGCTCGATCAAAGCCCAGGCTTTTCTTTCTTCCTTCTGCTTGCAGTCGATGAATTCTTCGATGTCCCCGTGCCAATCGCGCAGGGTGTTCATCTTGGCCGCACGGCGGGTCTTGCCGCCGGACTTCACCACATTAGCAACCTGGTCGTAAACTTTGAGGAAGCTCAAGGGACCGCTGGGACGCCCGCCGCCGCTCAGCTTTTCTTTGCTGGAGCGGATGGGGCTGAGGTCGGTGCCGGTGCCGGAGCCATACTTGAAGAGCATCGCTTCGCTATAGGCGAGGCGCATGATGTCTTCCATGTTGTCCTCAACCGACTGAATGAAGCAGGCGCTGCCCTGGGGATATTCATACTGAGTCGGTGCGCGTTCAGCTTCGCCCTTGGCCCGGTTAAAAAACCAGTTGCCTTTGGCCGAGTTCTTGCCAATGCCGTACTGATGATACAGACCGACGTTGAACCAAACCGGGGAGTTGAAGGCACCAAATTGGTTGACGCACAACCACGTCAATTCGTTGTAAAAGACCTCTCCGTCCGACTTGCTGAAATAGCCATCTTTGATGCCCCAATCGGCAATGGTGCGGCAAACGCGGTGGATCAACTGGCGGACCGAAGTTTCACGCTCGGGCGTGTTCTGTTCCCCGTAAAAATATTTGGAAACCACAACCTTCGTGGCGAGCACCGACCATGACTTCGGTACTTCGACGTTCTCCTGCCTGAAAATCACCTTGCCGGAATCATCAGTGATTTCGGCGGTCCGTTTGTCCCATTCAAGCTGGTCGAATGGGTTTAAGTTAGGGGTGCTGAAAACACGGTCAACTTTCAAAGCCTTCTTGGCGCGGGCAGCGCTTTTGGCGATGCGGTTGGAACCGCGAGCCGCTCCTCGGCGGGCGCTCGTTCCAGCAGACGGCAGAACATCATTACGGGCATCAATCATGGGCAAACCTTTCGTCGTCGAATCCTTCAACAAATCTCTCCACCGGGGACAGAGATCCCGGCAGAGCCTTAAAATTCAGGGAGATACAACTTTTCCCACTCTCAATATGGCCGTTCGGAGGCACCTATGCAACCCGAACACCCCAACTCATTGGAGAGTTGAACGACCCTAACACCACATATAGTGGTGACAAGACTTTTTTCTGAAAAAGTTGCTCCGGTGTTATCCCCATTAAAAATCGAGTGAAATCCATGATTTTTGCTGCTTTTTCGGAGGTTATTCCCACGTGGGAATAACTCGGAAACCAACAACTTTGTGGGGCCTTAAAGAGGCCCATTTCAGGCGGATATTTCAAGCCTGATTAAGCTGGCCGAATCCCGCTCTCGTCAACTGCGCGCCCGGGCGGAGATACTGCAAAATTCAGAAATCACCGGCCACCGGCACCTTAACAACTGCACCCGCGCCAAATGGCAGAAAGGAGGCTCCGTAACAGCCACGGGCCTCCGGTATTTGTTCCAGACTGAGTTTTGAGATCGCTCCCCCGGCGCTACCTCACCCCCGGCCCGCTCCGCCCGCGACGCCCTTTGCGGCCGCGTTTTTCGCCCCGAATCGCCTTTCCCGCCTTGGGATCCGATTTGAACTTTGAGCTCTGG
>JAQGOV010000699.1 GCA_028293425.1 Verrucomicrobiales bacterium | reverse complement strand
GGCGGGACGTTCACCCTCGGTGAGAGTGATGTGACCGGGATCAACGTCGATCTCGTCCCCGGACGATGCATCGTTCAGGCCTGGCGGCACCGCCGATTCCCCGAGGGCATCTTCTCGATGGCCGCGGTCACGCTGACGCCAACCCCTGATGGTGGGACGGATCTCGTGCTGGTGCATCGTGGCGTCCCGAAGGACCTGATCCCCGAGACCGAACAAGCCTGGCGCGATCAGTATTGGTCCAGAATCAAGGCCTACCTCGATCGTCAGGCCGGATAGCGAACGCGGTCAGCCTCGGCGCGCTGCCTCGATGGTGGCAACGTCGATTTTCTGCATCGGCATCATCGCTTCGAAGGCACGCTTTGCCTCATCGCCACCAGCCGCGAGCGCGTCGGTCAGCACGCGCGGGGTGATCTGCCAGGACAATCCCCAGCGATCCTTGCACCAACCACATTGGCTTTCCTCCCCTCCATTGTTGACGATCGCATTCCAGTAGCGGTCCGTTTCTTCCTGATCATCTGTCGCGATCTGGAACGAGAAGGCCTCGCTATGTTTGAACTCCGGACCGCCGTTGAGACCGAGACAGGGAATGCCCAGAACGGTGAACTCCACTGTCAGTACATCGCCCTTCTTACCGCCCGGGTAGTCACCGGGCGCCTCATGAACAGCGGTCACTTCACTATCCGGAAAGGTGGCGGCGTAAAAGCGCGCTGCGTCAACGGCGTCCTTGTCGAACCAGAGACAGATTGTGTTTTTTGGCGTCATGTTCGTGTGCTCCTTTATGCTCGATGTCGGCGAACTATATTAATTTTGAGCTGACTGGGACGCCCTATCTCCTCGCAAGCCGGTGCTCACGAAAGAACGCCCACATCGTCGTCGTCGCGTCGATGCTGCGGCTGTCAGATCCGACAAACCATTCCGGAAGGGCACCGCCGCCGGGCCAGACATGTCCGCCTCCCTGCACGATGTAGAGCACGACGGCCGCGTCGTCAGCACAATGCGTGTATTCGCGGCGGGTGACATCAGCCGCCACCAACGACTCGACTGGCTTCGGTCCGCAACGGTTCCGCCGCGCCCAATTCGCGGTCCAGAGCGGGACCGCCGGAAAGGGACGGGGGGCGACCCACGACTGCCCGCCGTTGAAAAAGGCGAAGCGGTCCTCAGTTCCGTGAAACGCAATCATTGGAACGGCTCGACGTTCCGTGCACCAGCTCCACGGCAGTGTCTGCGCGGCTCCCACCATCCCCACGGCCGCGATCCGATCGGACATTGTGCAGGACAGCACAAACGTCATCCCTCCGCCATTCGAAAAACCGTTGGCGTAGATCCTGGCCGGGTCGATGTTGTACGTCGCCTGGAGCTTGTCGATCATCTCCGAGATGAATCGGACGTCCTTCGGGAAATCGGATCCCACGCGCCAGACCCTCGGGCCGGCGCCCTCGCGTCCTGATGGATAGACGACGATGAAGCCCTCGCGGTCGGCCACCCGATTCCACTCGCTCACGTACATTTGCTGCTTCGGCGATCCGCCGGCGCCGTGCATGCTGATCACGAGCGGGGTCGGCTCTGTACGGTCGTAGCTGCGCGGGACGTAGAGCAGGTACTCCCGCTTCTCGCCCGACGAGATCAGAAACCCGTTGTTCCGATTCTGAATGCGAAACGAGATCGCCTCGAATGCTGCCAGCATGACCGGCAGACTGACCACGATCGCAACCGCTGCGATGACTCTCGTCCTGCTCATCGATGCCGATTCCATGCGAGCGCCAGCGGCGCCGCGGCGAGCCGAGCGAGCGGCACCTCAAGGATCGCGACCAGTGCGAGAACGTAGTTCGCGATGAGCACAAGAGGAACGATCCAGACCAACAGGCCGTAAAGAGCGAATACGGCGACATCCCAACAGACCGCGCCGATCACGAGCGTGCGGCCGCTCACAAGCCGCTTGTCATGGAGCCGCACGGCGATCCAGACAGCGGCGGACAGTTTGAAACAAACCAGGACCGCCGCAATCAGCGCGAAGTTGGTGAACAGTACGGCCAACGCCTTCCGATTCCCGCTCATCCAAACGGCGAGCGGCAAGACGACGGCGAGAAACGTCAGGGCCACAAACACGCTGCCCTTGACGACCCATTCGCGGCCGCTCATACCGATGTACAGACTCTGCACAAGCTGCTTCCACGTAGAGGCGAACAGAGCCGCCAGTGCCAGCAGGACGATCGCAAACGCGCGCGGCATCCCCATCACTTCGACCAGGCGATGAGCGCGTTCCATGACCACAGGCGCGGCGCCGGAGAAAGTCAAGGCCAGCGGAGTGGCAACGATGACGAGGATCCACGCCGCAAGCGCGCTCCGCATCATCGCCTTCATCTTGGCGGTGATGAGCGATCCATTCGTCAACGGTTTCGCGGCGATGAAGGACGTCACACCATACGCATCGCTTGATGCCGCACCCGACCTGGCGGCGGCCGCGGCGACGAACGCAGCCAGGAAGGGAGGCGTGAAAGCCACCAGGACAAGCACCTCGAAGATGATCTCCGGCGTGTGGCTGAAGGCGAAAAGCAGGGCCAGCTCGAACGGCAGCAGCATGGCGGTCAACCATGGCAGCGAGCGCCCATAGCGCCTCCACTCGAACCATAGTTGCGCGCGTGCGGGCGAAGCAAAGGGATCGCGCGGCCGCGACGCGACATCGGCGATCCGTCCCACCCGCCCAAAGTTTCCCCGCCAGTCGGGCACGTCGCCACGACGCGCTCGTGCAACCGCTGAACGTGCGGCAAGATAGGCGAGCGGAACGTGCGGCGCGAGGATGGCCAGCATCACCGCCTCCGACGCTTTGAGATTGATCGCCAGCATGATGACGGCGTCGATCGTCGCCAGCCACAACACGATGATGATCACGCGCAGGCCTCGCAACGGGTAGGGCATCCACGTCAGCGTCTGCGTCCAGGCGAGAAGCGATGCCGCCAGCAGCGCCGGCCACATCACCGGTACGTCGGCATCGGGCGGCCAGAGCGCGAGAAATCTTGTCCCGATCCACAGAATCGCCATGTCCGCCGCGCCATAAAGCATGGGCAACCCTGCCAAAGCCGAGGTCGT
>JAQGOV010000542.1 GCA_028293425.1 Verrucomicrobiales bacterium | reverse complement strand
AATGGATGGACGTGCTTTGACTGTGAACGCAGCCAAGCCCCGTGAAGAACGCCCCAGCGGTGGCGGTGGTGGCGGCGGCCGTGGTGGTTACGGTGGTGGCAGTGGCGGCGGCGGAGGAGGCGGTGGTTATAGCGGCGGCGGTGGTGGTCGCGAACGCCGCACCAATCGCTACTAAGCAAATTTCGGTTTTCTCAACGCCCGGGCCATTTGGCCTGGGCCTTTTAATCTCTAGCTTTATCCTTCTAAGCCTGGCTTCGGGATTCTGCCTTCAAAGAGACCTTTCATTTTGCCTGCACAACAGTTGGCGTTTTCTCTGATCACTAGACCGGCCGATTAGGTTCTCGCTCCCTTTTCTGTTTTCCCGGTAAACGGCTCTTTTGTTCGGGACCCGGAGCGCCAAAGGAGCTTAAAGCAGATCAATTTTTCAAAAAAAGCCTGAGCTTTCCCCTCCTCAAACGGTTACATTAAAGCGTGCTGCGAATTGAAATGAGCGTAGCTGAGGCGAGTGCCTTGCTGGACACGCGGTTGCAGAAATACAGAAAATCCACCTACGAACAATTGCTCCCGTTACTCAATCGCCCTGCCTTCGCTGAAGGGATTGGCCCGTCCGGTGCCGCTTACCGTATGGAGGTTTCCGTATTTTGGGAACGGATGCCTTACGGAAATCTGCGAGTGTTCGGTCTGGTCGACGCTCTGTATGACAACGATGCGTACTCACCCGTTACCCAAACTTTCCTGGTAGGACCCGAAGAATAGGAACACTCGCCTTTACCGTGAAGAAGCCCTCCAACACGCTTCGCGTGCATGTTACGCCCACTGCGGACTGGAAACTGCGCTCGGGCCACCCTTGGCTCTATTCCGACAGCATCCAAAAACAAAGCCGCTCCGCGGAGGCTGGGGAACTCGCCGTTGTCTATGATCGTCATGATAACTTTCTGGCCATCGGCCTCTTTGATCCCGCATCGCCACTGCGCGTCCGTGTTCTCCATCGCGGCAAACCGACTGTGATTACCGAGGATTGGTGGCTCGCACATTTCCGGGAGCCTATCCAGCGTCGTGCCGGGCTGTTCGGTGCTGATACCACTGGCTACCGCTATATCAATGGCGAAAGCGACGGTTGGCCTGGTTTCGTTTTGGACCGGTACGGTTCCACCCTCGTCCTGAAACTTTACTCGGCCATTTGGTTTCGGCGGCTCGCGGAAATCCAGCAACAGATCCAAGCTGAATTGAACCCAGAACGCCTGGTGCTTCGTCTCAGCCGCAACACCCAGGATGTGGCTCGCGCCGGGTTTAAGCTTTCAGACGGCCAAATTCTTTTAGGCCCGCCCATTAAGGCCGCTGTTGAGTTTCTTGAGAACGATCTCACTTTCGAAGCCGACGTGCTCCGTGGCCAAAAAACCGGCTTCTTCCTCGACCAGCGCGAAAACCGTGCCGCCGTCGGTGCGCTCGCGAAAGGACGCGACGTTCTAAACTGTTTCAGCTTCTCCGGCGGCTTTTCTCTTTATGCCGCGCGTAGTGGAGCCAAATCGGTCACCGACCTCGACATCAGCGCCCATGCCCTGGAAAGCTCCCGACGGAATTTCGGGCTCAATCAGCGCATCCGAGAAGTAGCGCAATGTCGGCACGATCTCATCCAGGCCGACACTTTTAAATGGATGCTCCAAAATCCAGAGAGCAGATTCGACCTTGTCGTCCTCGATCCCCCATCTCTTGCTAAACGGGAAAACGAGCGCGACGGTGCCATCCAGGCCTATGGGAACCTCGCGGCACAAGGAATCCACCGCCTCCGGCCGGGAGGAATTCTTGTAGCATCCTCCTGTTCTGCTCATGTTTCCGCACCTGAGTTTTGGGAGATGGTCCGTACAGCGGCCCGGAACTCCCGCCGTCTATTCGCCGAACTGCAAACCACGACCCACCCCGCGGACCACCCCGCCACTTTCCCCGAAGCACATTACCTGAAGACTATTTTCCTCCGCTTCGAACCCTAAACCATTGCGGTCTTCGAAGCCTGCTGAGCGCGGATTTGCGACATGCCAAAACAGAATCCAACCCCAATTTACGCAAATTTGGCGCATTCCCCGCAATAAATCTTCCCGGACGACTTTCTTCATTGAAGTTTTAGCACGCATTTCAATATTCTGCCTGCCCATGGCTCGGAAAGATTCGCGGAAAGATGCGCATGAGCGCGGGTTTAGCGACATCATCGGAATTGTGCTTATCGCCACAGCTATTTTGCTGATGGTTGCGCAGTTTTCCTTTGATCGTCGTGATGTTTCCTCGAATTCCGTGCCGCCCAACCCGACGGTCCACAACTGGATCGGTGGTGCAGGGGCTTACACCGCTTTCGGCTTCTTTTTCATGTTCGGGGCCGGTGCCTATGTCCTGCCGGTGATCCTGCTCATTTTTGGGCTTGGCTATATCTTTGAGTTTTTCTCTTACCTCAAGGGGCGTTGGGCTTGGGCAATCGCGCTGTTTGTCTGCTGCGTTGGCCTTCTAGACCTTTATTACAATAAAGATGTTTTTAATCGTCTGGCCACTCATCCGAATCTCCCGCAGGCCGGGTTTATGGAGCGGATCGCTTACAACCTGAATGCTCCAAGCCCGGGAGGTATCGTGGGCAGTGTGATGAACAGTGTTATCTTCGGCCATTTCGGACGTCCGGGCGCCACCATCATCTTCGCCACCTTGTATCTCATCAGCCTGATTTTTCTAACCAATTTCCGATTCGGTGACTGGCTTCGCGCCGCATGGGCTGAAAGGTCATTCGGAAAATGGAAATCCAGCGAGGAGGATGTCGACGATTGGACAGCCGAGGAAAAAGCCCTCTCCAAGAAGGCGAAGGATCTCGAGAAGAAAGCTGCCAAGCTTAAGGAGGATTCCGACCGCTCAGGCTTGGGCGCTGACGGACAACCGATCCCGACTCCTACCATCCGCGATCTCAGCATTCCTGCCGCTCGCCCCGTCAAGAACGGCCGAACCAAACAGCCGGATTCCGATGGCAGCGCCGAGGACCCGGAAGGCGTGATCGTGACGGCCCGCGAACTGGCTGCCGTCAGCACCGAGGACGTTCTCAGGAAGAAATCCAAAAAAACTGAGGACCAAAAATCCTTTGCGCAAAATGGTGCCGAGATTGAGTCTGAACCCGAAAAAGACGAGGCAATCAACGCCGCTGCACCGCCTGCTCCATTCCCTGAACCCAAGTTCTCCGACAATACGATTCCGGCTCCCCGCAAACATCTCTCCCCCATCAGAAAAAAGCCAATCGCCGTCGCGGCCGCTCCTGCCATCGGCAACTATCAGCTCCCTCCCATCGATTTCCTTGGCCTGCCGGACACGAACGTCAAGCCAACCGAGTCCAAAGAGGAATTGATGGCAAACGCCCGGCTGATGCAAACTACCCTGGCCCAGTTCGATATTGAAGTGGCCCTAGGCGACATTACCAAAGGTCCGACCATCACCCGTTACGAGTTGCATCCCGCCCCGGGAGTACGCCTCGAAAAGATCGTCGCGCTGAACAATAACATTGCCGCTGCCCTCAAAGCTGAGCGAATCAACATTCTCGCCCCGGTTCCGGGCAAAAGCTCGGTTGGTGTCGAGGTGCCAAATGCCGTAAAGACCAAGGTAATCATGCGCGATCTCTTCGAGTCCGAAGAGTGGGCCAAAACCAAGGCGCGCATTCCCCTGGCTTTGGGCAAGGACGTTTATGGGCATCCCATTATTGCGGACCTTGCGGAAATGCCCCACCTTCTCATCGCCGGCAGCACGGGCTCTGGAAAATCGGTTTGCATTAATTCCATCATCGGCTCCTTGCTTTACAGGTTTCCGCCCGACCAGTTGCGCTTCGTCATGATCGACCCGAAAGTGGTCGAACTCCAACAATACAACGCCCTCCCTCACCTGGTCGTGCCCGTGGTGAATGATCCCAAGAAAGTCATTTTGGCTTTGCGCTGGGTCGTGAACGAAATGGAGAAACGCTACCAGATCTTCGCCAAGGTTGGCGTCCGTAACATCAAGTCGTTCAATGAGCGCCCCAAGAATAAACCGATGCCCCCTGCGGAGCCTGAACTGCCGTTGACGGCAAAGAAGGAAACCATCGAAGCCAGCTCGGATGGTTTTGCCGTGGAGCTAGACGAGGAAATCGTTGTGCCGCGGGAGGACGATATCGTGATTCCGGATAAGCTCAGCTACATCGTGGTGATTATCGACGAGTTAGCCGACCTGATGCTCGTAGCGCCGGCTGACGTCGAGATGGCCATTGCCCGGATCACCCAAATGGCTCGCGCTGCAGGGATTCATTGCATCGTCGCCACTCAGCGTCCCAGCGTGGACGTCATCACTGGTGTTATCAAAGCGAACATTCCCGCGCGTATTGCTTTCCAGGTTGCGGCGAAGGTCGATTCCCGTACCATTTTAGATGCCATGGGGGCCGACAAACTCCTCGGCAAAGGGGACATGCTTTACCTGCCACCAGGCTCAGCGCGGCTCATCCGGGCGCAGGGCGCCCTTATTACTGATCAGGAGATCCAGAACATTGTCGATTTTATCGCCAAGCAGGGCAAGCCCAGCTACGAGCTGGAAATTCATCAGCAGCTCCAAAAGCCCGCTAGCACCTATGACAGCGATGGGGGAGGCGGAGAGCAGGACGAAGACCTTATCCTACAATGTATCGAGGTCATTCGCACCGAGCAAAAGGCCAGCGTGTCGCTCCTGCAACGTCGCCTGCGCCTGGGTTATGGGCGCGCTGCACGGATTATGGACGAGTTGGAAAATCGTGGGGTTGTGGGCCCGAGCAAAGGCGCTGAACCTCGCGACATTCTCATCGACCTGGATGGCGGCGGAGCTGATGGGAACGGGCAGCACGGTGTGTAGGGAGCAAAGCTCTGGGCGACAGTCGGTGCTTGGGAACGATCGCTTTCAAGCTGCCGCCTGCAAAAAGCAATTTTTGTGCAGACTTAATTTTAGGTTATTCTACTTTAAGCGACGGATATGCGTTTATGGCGGTACAGTTTAAAGATTATTACGAGACGTTAGGGGTTTCGCGGACAGCGAGTGGGGACGAGATCAAAAAGGCTTTTCGCAACCTGGCTCGCAAATACCACCCGGATGTTGCCAAAGACAAGAAGGTAGCAGAAGAAAAGTTTAAAGAAATTAACGAGGCTTACGAAGTCCTGAGCGACTCCACCAAACGCAAGAAATACGACGAGCTTGGCGCTAATTGGAAAGCAGGGGCTGATTTCCGGCCGCCGCCCGGTTATCAAGGCTTTGGTGGCCAGCCATTCTCCGGAGGCAGCCGCAGCGGCAGGATGGGAGACTACGAGTTTAATTTTGGGGGCACGGGCTTTAGCGACTTTTTCGAACAGCTCTTTGGCTCGCGAGGCCGCGGCGGCATGGGTGGTGGTTTCGACCAGCAGGACCTCTCCGAACGAGGGCAGGACGTTGAAGGCGATATCATGGTCACCTTGGAAGAAGCGTCCAAGGGCTCGGTCCGAACAGTCACCATGGAACGGGCGGTTGGGTGTGAGGCTTGCAATGGCACCGGGCAACGCGCTGGCCATGTTTGCAACGGATGTGGTGGGGCTGGACGGGTGCGGAAGCGCGAGAACTTCCAGGTTCGCATCCCGGCGGGTGTGTCCGAAGGGCAGAAGCTGCGTCTCTCAGGCCGAGGTGAAGCAGGTGTTGGTGGGGCGCCATCCGGCGACCTTTTCCTGCGGGTTAAACTGGCAAAACACCCCGATTTTCAGGTTGATGGTCATAACTTAATCTACGAAGCAGAAGTTGCCCCGTGGGACGCCGTTTTGGGCGCGCAAGTCTCTGTTCCAACCTTGGAAGGCCAAGTGAACATCAAAATACCCGCGGGCACCCAGAGCGGCCAGCGCCTGCGGGTACGTTCCAAAGGGTTGACCATAAAGGGATCCGAGCGGGGCGACCTTTTCGTGGAGGTGAAGATCCAGGTGCCTCAGCAAATTAGTAGCCGTGAGAAGGAACTCTGGGAGCAGCTTGCCCGTGAATCCAGCTTCCGGCCCGGCACGTGATCGTTGCTATGCACGAAGCGGGTTTTTCCCTCCCTGACTGCAATCACGGGCTGGGCTAAAGCTTATCATGCTGCCGCTGCGTGACGATATTCCTTCGAGGACCTTTCCGGGGATGACGCTTGCCATCATCATCCTGAACGTTTTCTCGTTCTTTCACGAAATTAGGTTGGGTGATGAGCTTAATGACTTTGTATTGACTTGGAGCTTGATCCCGGCCCGTTACACGGATTCCTTTGTCGCTTCGCATTTCAGCCTTTTGGAACAGGCGATTCCGTTCTTTAGTTCCATGTTTCTCCATGGCGGCTGGGCTCACCTCCTTGGAAATATGTGGGTGCTTTGGATTTTCGGCGATAACGTGGAGGATCGGCTTGGCCATTTCCAATTCCTCCTTTTTTATCTCCTCGGTGGGACTGCCGCTGCGCTCCTCCATATTTTCACGAATGTTGGTTCTCCCGTGCCTACGGTTGGAGCCAGTGGTGCCATCGCTGCCGTCATGGGTGCGTATTTCCGTTTTTTTCCACATGCGCGGGTGCATACGATAATCCCTCCGTTTTTCCTGGGGCCTATCTTCAATCTGCCTGCCGTCCTGTTCCTGGGCGCTTGGTTCCTCCTCCAGTTTTTCAATGGCGCCCGCGCTTCCGGTAAAATGGAAGGAGTAGCCTGGTGGGCTCACGTCGGCGGATTTTTGTTTGGAATGGGGGTGGCCCTTTTTATCTATCATCGCCCCAGAACCCATGCCACAGCCTTGGATGATCGTGAAATCTGGTAAGGTGGCGAACTTCCTGGCTGATCTCGGCATTGAAATCGGCTAGCCTCACTCTCCGGAATGAAAACGATTGTCATCACGGGTGTGACTCGCGGTTTGGGCCACGCCATGGTTGATGAGTTTATCCGGCAGGGACACACCGTTCTAGGCTGCGGCCGCTCGGAAAAGCCGATTGCTGCATGGCAACGAGTTCATAATCGCCCGCACGACTTTGCCGTGGTGGATGTCACAGTTGAGAAAGAAGTGAAAGCGTGGGCCGATCGTCTGCTGGAGTCTCATCGCGCTCCGGACCTGCTGATCAATAATGCCGCGGTCATTAATCGGAATGCACCTTTGTGGAAAGTTAGTGCCGAGGAGTTTTCCAACGTCATTGATGTAAACATCAAAGGTGTCGCTAATGTCATCCGGCATTTTCTGCCAGCAATGCTCAGGCGAAAAAGCGGTGTGGTGGTAAACTTCAGTTCAGGCTGGGGTCGCTCGACGGATGCCGAGGTTGCTCCCTATTGCGCTACCAAATGGGCCATTGAAGGCCTCACCCAAGCCCTGGCTCAGGAACTGCCCGAAGGAATGGCCGCTGTTCCCCTCAACCCCGGTATCATCGACACGGATATGCTTCGAAGCTGCTTTGGCTCCTCCTCCGCTGCCGACTATCCAGACGCTAGCGAGTGGGCCCGCAGTGCCGTGCCGTTCCTGTTGCAGTTGGGCCCAAAAGATAACGGCCTGCCTCTTACCGTGAGCTGACTATGGTGGAAGCTCAGGATTTTGAAGAGGTATTCCCTGGTATCTTCAGGTGGGAGGCGTTTTCTCCGGAGCACAAAGTTGAATTGACCTCTCATGCGGTCCTCTTGAACGGAGCGCTTTATTGCTTCGATCCTATCCTGCTGGCGCATAAGAGGATGGTGGATCTTGCGTCTAGGGGCGTTCCCAAGGCGATCGTCCTGACAAACGGGAATCACGAGCGGGCGAGTGAAAAATGGAGAGAGCGCTGGAAAGTGCCGGTTTGGACGTCGGAAGGCGCTGGTCTCGATCAGCTAGGTTGCCAGGCCTTGCCTTCGGGGCAGGCTTCTTGGCAGGAACAATGGGAGATTCACCCTTTAGAAGGCGGAGCTCCTGGTGAAACGGCTTTTGGCTGCGCGGAACTGTCCCTTTTGATAGTGGGTGATGCAATAGTGAATTTACCTTATCGCCGTTTGGAGCTGCTTCCGGCAAAGTACTGTGTGAACCGAAACCTGCTCGAAATGAACTTGAGGAAAGTGGTAGTTCCTTCGTTCGAGCGGCTTTGTGTGGCTCATGGCCAAACTTTGGTTCGGGGTGCTTCGGAAGCGGTTCGGAAGCTATTGGGTTGAAATGCCGCTTCAACGCCTGTAGAAGATCAGGCGAGCAGTGATGGAATATCACATGAAACAGACTTTTCAATTTACTTTGAACCGGCAAAGCCTCGGTGCGATGGCTCCATCCCATTGTCTCGGTCATTTGCCTGTCAATTGAGGATTTCATGCCCGGTTCACCCAATAAAAAGAATAAAAAAGCTAAAGCCATCCTTCTAGGCGTAGGCCTCGATTCTGATGGCCACAAGCGCGTCACCACCGGGGACAATTTCGCTCTCGTAGGCGGTTCAGAAGAAACCCACGAGGTCATGACTGAGAAGGCCATCAAGATCCAGGAGAAACTCAAAACAAAAGGCAAAACTCTCGATCAGGTCAGCCGTGAGGAATTTGATGATATTGCCGCTTCTGTCGGCCTCCGCCGCACTCCCGGCCTGGAATAGTCAGGTTTCCATGCCTTGACCCCAGCGTTGCTACCGCTACCATCTCTTTGCTTAGCTGCGCTGACTAATGGATTACAATCCTTATCTTTTTATCGTCGTCTTTATGGTGGTGTCAGTGGTTTTCGCCCTGTTGCCGCTCACAGCGGCCCGTCTCTGGGCTAGGAAGTTCTCTCCCCCTAAACCAGGCCTGCAAAAAAATGCCACCTACGAGTGCGGCCTCGAATCGAGGAATGATGTGCCTCTCCAGTTTAAATCGGAGTATTACCTCTACGGGCTCATCTTCCTGATTTTCGACGTCGAAACCATTTTCCTGCTGCCCTTTGCCGTCTCGTTTACCGAATTGAGTATCGGCGCTGTTGTCGCAATGTTGATTTTCCTCCTTCTGCTTGTCGAAGGCTTGGCATGGGCTTGGATGAAGGGTATCTTGAACTGGGAATAAACCGCATGGACGAAGGCCTCAGAAGCGAACTTAGCAAACAGGGCGTGTTCACCACGAAACTGGAGGAGTTGTACAACTGGGGCCGTAAAAATTCGGTGTGGCCGCTCCAATTCGGTCTGGCTTGCTGCGCAATCGAGATGATCGCCACCACCATGGCACGCTACGATTTGGCCCGGTTTGGAGCGGAGGTCTTCCGCCCTAGCCCGCGGCAAGCGGACCTGATGATCGTCGCTGGCACCGTCACAAAGAAAATGGCTCCCCAGGTTGTTCGGTTGTTCAACCAAATGCCGGAACCTAAGTACGTCATTGCCATGGGGGCCTGCGCCATCTCGGGAGGGCCCTTCAAGGAAGGTTACAATGTCCTGAAAGGGATTGACCGCTTTATTCCGGTGGATGTCCATATCCCCGGTTGCCCGCCCCGGCCCGAGGCACTAATTCATGCCTTCATGACCTTGCAGAAACGGATCGATGAGCAACACCTCACCGGCCCGGACCGGCCACGGCATTTGGATGCTTCCGTTGCTGGTGAATACCCGATTCCTGCCTTCGGCGACCATGATTTGGTGCCGCCTCAAAATTCTGAAATCTGGCGACCACCGGTGGTCAAACGGCAAGCCTGACGTGGAAACCCTTGAGCAAATCAAAAGCAGGATTGAAGCGGCTCTTCCAGGCGCGCAGCTCCAAATTGTGCCGAACGAGAGCCCAGCCAATCAACCATCCCTCATAATTGATCACGTTCACGCGCTCGCAACGGCGCGCTTTCTGCGGGATGACCCCAAACTGCAACTGGATTTTTGTTCCAACGTGACTGGCGTCGATTGGCCTGACGCTGAACTCAGCGAAAAAACCAAAGTAAAGAAGGTGGTGGACGGCGTGGAAAAGGAAGTTGAGGAGGTAAAAAAAACCGCCAGGCCCGGCTATCTCGAAGCGGTTTACCATCTTTACTCGATGAGCCGCAAACACGGACCGGTTGTGCTCCGCCAGCGCACAACCAATCGCACGGACAAAGCCCGAGCCGCTTCTTTGACGCCAGTTTGGCGAGGTTGTGAATTTCAAGAACGAGAAATCTTTGACCTCTACGGTGTTGTTTTCGACGGTCATCCGGACTTGCGCAGGCTCTTAATGTGGGACGGTTTCAAGGACCATCCCATGCGTAAAGATTACGTTCAGCCGGACGATTATGAGTACGAGCCAACTCCTCATGACGACGTGCTCAGCAGGGCCAAAGAGCATTATCCCAAGCCATCCTGATTTGACATCGGCATTTCTTCCCATTGCGAAACCAATCAACCCGTGGCACTGATTGGTTAGGCCTAATTCGGCCGGAGGAACGGCTTATGAAACACGCACACGGAGCGAGTGGAGACCAGCCAGCGGATCGTCTCCGCCGCAAGCGCCAGCCCAAAATTGACCGCAAAAACGAAGAAAAGAATCGCGCTCACGCCCGCGGCGGAGGCGAACCAAATCAGCAAGGGATTACCCAGGGCCAAAACGGGGAGCAGGGGAATACCGTCAATCCGCGGAACGCTCCCAAAATGCCGTACATCGAGCATTAGCTAAGCCCACTACACACTCTGGCCAGCTAACCTTTGCGGCTGAAACGATCCGCGACAAAATCCCAGTTAACCACCTTGAAGAACGCCGCGATGTATTCGGGGCGCCTATTCTGGTATTTAAGGTAGTAGGCATGTTCCCAAACATCCAACCCAAGCAGCGGAGTTTTGTTTTGGGTGATGGGATTGTCCTGATTTGGGGAAGATTCTACCTTCAGCTCATTGCCATCCAGAGTGAGCCAGGCCCATCCGCTTCCAAACACCTTGGTAGCGGCTGTCGTGAATTCCTCTTTGAATTTGTCAAAACTTCCAAACTTTTTATCAATGGCCTGGGCAAGTTCGCCCTTCGGCTCTCCTCCTCCGTTCTTCTTTAACATCTGCCAGAAGAGAGTGTGATTCAGGTGCCCGCCGCCCTGGTTGCGAACGGCCGGGCGGACGGACTCTGGAACTGTGCTCAGGTTCCGGACCAGGTCCTCCACGGATTTTCCCTCAAGTCCGGCTTGGCCGGTCACAGCTTTGTTCAGGTTCGCCACGTAGGCTGCATGATGTTTGTCGTGGTGAATCTCCATGGTGCGCGCGTCGATCTGCGGTTCGAGCGCATCAAAGGCATAAGGCAGGGGAGGCAGCTTGAAAGGCCCACCTGCCGCTTGGGCAGAAACCATGGTTGGCAAAACTGCAAGGGTGGCGCTGACAATGGCGGTTCTTTTTATGGCATCGCGACGTGTTATCATATGATGATCCAATTTCCTTTCCAACGCAGATTAGGAACCCCCACAAAAGAAGCAATCAAAACTTCAGCGGCCGACCGGTGTTCAAATTGCAGGTTCAGGCATCCCTGAAAAAAGCCGATGAGATCTCTGACTCGGTAATAGGCTAGTATTTTGTTTCATGAAGAGGCTGAATCGACATGTCGTTTCACAGCTCCTCGCACTCTATGTCATTGGAGTGTGTGGCCTCGCGCACTATCAAGCTTCGGAGCGGTTAACTTATAATCACCCTGATCTTGCGCTCAGCACCGTCAAGGGCGCGCGTCGAATCGCCATTATTGAGTTCATTCACTCGAATTGGGCAATTGTGCTGCCCTACCTGGCAGTCTGGTTCGCTTTCCTTTTTTGGATGGAAATACGATCTTCGCCCGCGTGGGCGGTTTGGTCCACCTTCTGTGCCCTTGCTTTGCCTTGCGTCGCTTACGCGTGGGGATGTTGGAACATCACCCTTCTTTAGGACAAGGTTTCCTACATGCCCCTGTAAATTATTTCCAGCGTCATAACAGCATATGCGGTGACCAACGATGAGTCACGTTCCCACCAACGACCATTCTCATTCTGCCAGGATCCATCTTTCTGCTGCAGGTTGAGCAAGCGCATGGCGACTTCTTTTCGCCAATTTACCTTGCTCCCATCCAGCAGTTCCAGTTCTTCAACCCCATACGCATTCAACGCCTTGGTCATTGTATGCAGGTAAAAGAAAAGACCCTGCGGACCCATGCCCGGATTTTCCTGGAGCGTATAG
>JAQGOV010000535.1 GCA_028293425.1 Verrucomicrobiales bacterium | reverse complement strand
CGAAACATTAAAACAGATGGTCCAAACCCAGGCACTTGCTCCGCTAATGTGAACAGTACTTATCTTATCTATGGGCAAACTACTCCAAGTGTGGTTGCATGGACGAATGGGATTCATGGTTTTGCAGGCAATGTGCTGAGTGCGGACGGCTCCGTTCAGCAGGTTAACCAGAACGGATTGAAGGAACTCATGAAAAGAGCTGACGACAACGGGTCGGCACATGTTGTGATCCCATAGTTTGCCGCAGAAGGTTGAAATTTTGAAGGCCCGCGAAAGCGGGCCTTTTTGTTAAGTGACTGGGGAAGAGGTTTTAGGCCCGGTTATTTGAATGATTCGTTCGAGCGAAGTCGTTGGTGTAAAACAGGTAACTCTTTGAAGCTTCGCCAAGACAGGTTTCCGCTTCCGCATATCCTCAAAACCTTTCCCACAAACTTCTTCATAGGAAAGGTTTTCAATTTCGGAAGTGGATCCAAGTGTCTGAATGACAAGCTTTGCCAATTCCCGAATGCTAACCTCCTCATCGGTCCCAACGTTAAACACCTGGCCTTGAGCCGCTGTACAATTCATGAGCCTGACCAGCGCCTCAACCGTATCATCCACGTAACAAAAACAGCGCGTTTGCTGGCCATCTCCATAAACCTGCAGCGCCTTGCCAGCTTTGGCAGCTTCGATAAAGCGCGGCAGCACCATTCCATAGCGGCCGGTTTGGCGAGGCCCAACGGTGTTAAATAGCCGCGCAATAATCACGGGCAAGCCTCTTTCCTTTGCAAATGCCAAGGCCAGGAACTCGTCCATTAGCTTCGAACAAGCGTAGCTCCAACGGGAAAGATGCGGCGGACCGATCAGCAAATCGTCATCCTCCGAGAACGCTTCCTTCTGGCTCTTGCCATAAACTTCGGAAGTGGACGCCAGCAGGACGGGAACTCGCCAACGGCTGGCCTCTTCCAAGATGACTTCCGTTTCGTGCAGGTTGGTTTGGATCGTTTGAATTGGCTGTTTCAACACCAGCTCCACGCCAACGGCTGCCGCCAAATGATAGATTCCTTTGGCTTCTTCCAAGATCGTCCCCAGCTCGCCGCAGGCTGAAATCTTAGTTTGAAAGATCCTGAGACTGGTGTTTTCCCTGACGGGCGCCAGGTTTTCCAGAGACCCTGTCGAGCAGTCGTCAATGACCACCACTTTTTCGCCATCAGCCAACAAACGTTCAACCAAATGCGAGCCGATGAATCCGGCGCCACCTGTTACCACGATGTGTTTCCCCTCGGCCATGGTGTTCGCCAGTGCGCAGCTTAGTCCAGACCTTGGGCGACGCCTTCCGCCAGGTGTTGTCGGTAGGCGGCGGCAGCGATCTTTTTTGCTTCGTTGGGATTGGAGAGATACCCGCCTTCGATCAAAACGGCTGGACGGTTCTGCCCCCGCAGCACGGACATAAAGCGGGCCCGGCGCAAGCCACGGTCCAGAGCCCCTGAAGTTTCCATCAGCGAGCGGTGCAGCTTATAAGCGACCTGATAATTTTGTTCGTCAAAGGCGTTGTTGGGAAACAGCGCCTTTGGGTCATCATCATAAGTGCGCACAAGGTTGGATGGTAGGCCAGCGGGCGTAAGGCAATAGGTTTCAATTCCAGCCAGTTCTTTATTCGGCAACCCCGAGTTAAAATGGAGGCTGATAAACAAATCCGCTTTCGCGCGTTCCGCGGCCTGGACCCGTTCCGGTAACGGGACATCCACATCGTTCGTGCGGGTCATCACCACTTTCCACCCTTTTTCCACCAGCAATGTCCGCAAACGCAGCGCCCAATCAAGTGTGTATTCCTTCTCCCATCGAGTGCTAAAGGAGTTTCGGGAGCCGCTGTCTTTTCCTCCATGTCCCGGATCAATCACCACAATGCGAGCATTACCCGGTCGCAGGCTGCGCGCGTTGAGAAGCGCCTGGAACGATTTAAGGGCATCCAAAGCATAGATGTAAGGTACGCCTTTGATCATTTGAGGTGCATAGCCCAGCCAGCATTCAAGTCCATTGCAACGCGCTATCCGGCTCCCCATTTTCAGGAGGATGGTGCCATTGGTCGTTTGAAACTGATACATCGGGCTCGGCGCTCCGTTGACCAGGGATGGTTTGCCCAGTCGATTGTATTGACCCCAGGCATCCAGCGAGAGCCACGTATTGACCCAGTTGGAGGGCCACGCCATAGGATCTACCGCGAGCACCGGCAACCCATTCGAGGCAGCGTTCATCACCGCTTGGGTGGAAACCATCGGCAGGCTTACGATCAAGTTTGTCGGGATAGGGGCGGGCGGTGGATCAATCTCCACGATGGGACCAGGTGTCGCGATTTGGATTTGGTCCTGAATAGTCACCGTGGGCAGGGGCGGCGCAGGTGAAGGCGGAGGCAATTCAATAGCCTGGGGCCCCGTTTGGCACCCTGCCAGCCAAACCAGTAGTATCGACGTCAGAATCGTGCGTCCCAGCTTGAAAGCCTTACTTAAAAATAGGATGGCTCCCGCTTTCGCCAAAAAGGCTGGATGGCTCGGCGCGACGTCCCGAGCATACCCGCTGCGGTCTGTAAGGGATGTCGCAACAACGCCAGATGGGCTTTTCTGCGAAAACTCTCCCACGTCCGCAGTTTTCTGGATTTTCAGTAGCTCAATCATCGTGATTTTTATAACGGGAGCCGTGATTGTTTTAAAACAGGCTCTTCAAACAGCTCTATTGTGGGAAGGCAGGCCGTTGACTCAAGTCTTTGTGGCATCAATGCCACTTTTTTCGGCCGCTCATCGCCATCGGAGCTCTGGAAAGCAAAAATCATGCGCGATTTGCCCGCTTATTGGGAAGACTGGCTTGCCCTCTTAGTCGCATCTGGGCATATTGCGCCCTCTCCGCTGCGGCGGGTTCATTGTGAGAATCCTGGTGGCCATTACGGGAGCAAGCGGCTCATGGTATGCCCAGCGCCTGCTGGACAACCTTGATTCGCGCCAGCATGAAATTCATGTGGTTCTCAGCCAATACGCCCAGGCAGTTCTTTCCCAGGAAATCCCGCAAGGCTTGAAACTCCCCCCTGGCGCAAAGCAGCACGGGCTGAAAAGCATGAATGTCCCCTTCGCCAGCGGTTCCAATCCTTTCGATGCCATGGTCGTTATCCCTTGTAGCATGGGCACCTTGGGTCGAATCGCTCACGGAATTAGCGACGACGTTTTGCTCCGGGCTGCGGATGTCATGCTCAAAGAGCGGAAAAAGCTCATCCTCGTGCCTCGTGAAACTCCTCTCAGCTTGGTGCATCTCAAGAACCTGGAACTGCTGTTGCTCGCCGGTGCCACCATCCTCCCTGCAAATCCTTCCTTTTACACGCTGCCACAAACGGTTGAACAGGTTGTGGACACCGTTGTGGCCAGAGTGTTGGACCATCTGGGTCTTCCCCAAAATCTGGTGAAGCGCTGGCAGGAAGAAAAGGACTAAGACTCGCGCCATGATTTCCACCGTTCGCAAATGGGCCGAATTCGTAAAGCTTTCGCACACGATTTTTGCCCTGCCGTTTGCACTGGCCGCCATGGTTGTGGCAGCCCGGGAAAACCGCGGGTGGCCCGGTTGGAAAACATTTGGCCTGGTTCTATTGGCGATGATTTGTGCCAGGACTTGCGCGATGGCCTTCAACCGAATTGTGGACCGGAAATTCGACGCCGCGAATCCTCGCACCGCCATGCGTCATCTGCCCACGGGAAAAATCTCTCTCGCCAGTGCATGGGCTCTCTGGTTCATCAGCGCGGCAGGGTTGGTCGCGGCTAGTTGGTACCTAAATCCCCTGTGCTTTTATCTTTCCCCGTTGGCGCTGCTCATCGTGTGCTTTTACTCGCTGACCAAGCGCTTCACGGACTACACCCACGTATTTCTGGGTGTGGCGCTGGCGTTGGCTCCAATTGGTGCCTGGCTGGCAGTCCAGGGAACTGCCATCACTCGCTATGAAATTATGTTAGCCCTCATCCTGGGTGTGGCAGTGGTCTTCTGGCTCATCGGTTTTGACATTATATATGCACTCCAGGATTACGAGTTCGACAAACGCCAGGGGCTACGTTCGCTCGTGGTGGCGTGGGGACCCAAGAACGCCCTGCAAGCGGCGTTTCTGTCGCACATGTTCATGTGGGGACTGCTTGTCCTCTTCGGATTGCTTTCGCGCTTTCGCGTGGCATATTTGAGCGGGCTGCTTATTATCCTGGTCAGCCTCCTGTTGGAGCACTGGTTGGCGCGACGCCGCAGCTTGAACTGGATCAATGTTGCGTTCTTTCGGCTCAATGCGCTCATCAGCACCATCTTCCTGGTGGTGACTGTGGCAGAAGTTGTGCTCCGTGGTGGCTTTAAAATTCGATGACTTTTTCACTCAAACATAGTGAATTGCGCGACATCTACGAAAAGGTGGTTGCTGGCACTCGCATTTCGGATGAGGATGCCCTTCGTCTCTTTGATACCAGGGACCTGAATGCCCTCGGAGCAATCGCAGATTTCGTCCGCGAACGTAAGGTTGGAAACCGCGCCAGCTACATCGTCAACCGCTACATCAATTACTCCAATTACTGCATCCTGAGCTGCCAGTTCTGCGCCTTTGCCCGCAAGAAGCGCGACGCCGATGGTTTCCAATACTCGGTGGAGGAAATCGTCCAAATGGCCCGGCAAGCCTCAAACCTCGGCATCACCGAACTCCACATTGTCGGCGGCTTGCACCCATCGCTGCCATTTTCTTACTACACGGACATGCTTCGGGCGCTGAAAGCGTTTGATGCCAAGCTTCAGCTCAAGTGCTTCACCGCCATTGAAATTCTGCACCTCGCCTGGCTCGCCAAGAAATCTGTGCGCCAGACGCTCACCGAGTTGCGCGAAGCAGGTCTTGATTCTTTGACCGGTGGCGGCGCTGAAATCTTTCGCAAGGAAGTGCGCTCTGCCATCGCGAAAGGCAAAGAATCGGCTGCCGAATACCTGGATGTGCACCGCACCTGGCATCAGCTTGGGGGACGCAGCACCTGCACAATGTTATACGGCCACGTGGAATCGCTCGCCGACCGAGTGGATCATCTGCGCCAACTCCGAGCCTTGCAGGATGAGACACACGGTTTCACTGGTTTCATCCCGCTCGCCTATCATCCTGAAAACAACAACATTCCCGTCCAGGCGCAGCCGACCGGTTTCGATTCCCTTCGCACTATTGCCATTAGCAGAATCTATCTCGATAATTTTCCTCACATCACTGCCTATTGGGTTGGCCTTGGAATGCGGCTCGCCCAGGTAGCCCTCAGCTACGGCGCCGACGACATCCACGGCACGATTGTCGAGGAGAAGATTTTCCACATGGCGGGTGCTAAATCGCCACAGCTCCAAACCGAGGCGGACATGATTAAAGCCATTCGCGAGGCTGGCCGGGTGCCGGTGCAGCGAAATACCTTTTACGAGCCGATCAAGGTTTTGGACCAGGCTGAGACCGGGAAAGCTGAAACCAACTCACAATCCTCTCCGGTGTTGGAGAAGAACCTCGCCACGGCCTAATTAAATCTTTCATGAACGAAACTCCACGCAAAACAGGGGAACCCGAGCCTGAAGTGCCGGCTGAGGTGTTGGGGCGCCGGTTAGAGAAGGAGCAACGCTCCGCCATGTTCCAGCGCGAGGACGATCTGAACCAGTCCCTGAAACCTTTCCGCGTCGGCTCAGTTTCCTTTCTTAACGCTGTGCCCTTGACGCGGGGTTTGGAAGATCAAATCCTTTTCACGACTCCCGCGAAGCTGGCCGAACTTCTGCAGAAAAACGAACTGGATGCCGGACTGGTAAGCATCACGGAAGTTCTCTTCAGTGATCGTTACGATATTCTCGACACCATCGCCGTCGCCTCCCTCGGCGAGGTGAAAAGTGTCTTCCTTGCCCATAAGAAACCTCTCTCGGAAGCTCGCGAAATTTACTGCGACCCCGCTTCGCTCACTAGCGTCAATCTCCTGAAAGTGCTCATGGCAGAGCAGGGGTTGAAGCCTGAGTTCAAACAGCTTTCTGGCTATGACTTCGCCACGTTGCCGGATTTCACATTGCTCATCGGAGACAATGCGCTCAATTTTGTCCGTGCTTCGCATAACCATCAAATCTATGACCTGGGTGCTGCCTGGTATGAAATGACGCGGTTGCCCTTTGTTTATGCGGTGTGGGCATTGCGCAGAGGCGTGGAAAATAAGCCCTTGCGCCAGCATCTGCGCGAAGCGAAGGACTTTGGTCTGGACACCATCGACCACATTATCAATACGCACCCTGCTTATGACCTTGAGTTCCGCAAGGATTACCTTGGCTGGCATATTCATTATCATCTGGGATCGGATGAGAAACGGGGCGTGACCAGGTTTGTCGAGTTGCTCCGGAAGCATGGCTTGGGGACTGTTCATGATCCCGTCTATGTGAGCTGATGGACACTTCCGTTAGCCTCCTCAGACTTTTTTTGCTAAAACGCGCATTTCGCCGTCGAAAGGTCTGAGTTCCAGTCCATCTGGCCAAAACACTTTTGACAACCCGCGCAGGCTTAGGACACTCTGACTGCATGGCAAAACCAGCGTTAGGCCGCGGTCTAGGCGCGTTGCTGGGCGGAGCACCCAAACACTCCTCCCCGGCTGCGTCTTCATCTGCTGCACCAATCTCTCAGCCGCCGGGTCAACCTGTGGTTGACCCCCGCGACCGAGTGCAACATATGGCTTTGGACAGAGTGCGTCCGTGTCCTTTCCAGCCGCGTAAGGAGTTTTCGCAGGAGGCTTTGCAGGAACTGGCGGATTCCATTCGCGAACAAGGGATCATCCAGCCGTTGATCGTCCGTGAGAAGGATGGCGCGTATGAATTGATTGCTGGTGAGCGCCGGTGGCGTGCCGCGCAGCTCGCCGGGCTCAAGGACGTTCCGATTATCGTTCGTCAGGCTACTGATGCCGCTGTTCTGGAACTCGCCTTGATCGAAAATCTCCAGCGCGAGAACTTGAACCCCATGGAAGAAGCCCTCGGTTATTCTCAACTGATCAGCCAGTTTAATTTGCGCCAGGAAGACGTCGCTTCCCGGGTAGGAAAAAGCCGTGCGGTTGTAGCCAATGCCTTGCGCTTGCTCAAGCTGGCTCCGGAACTCCAAGGCTTTTTGAGGGACGGAAAGCTCAGCGTCGGTCATGCCAAGGTCATCCTGGGATTGCCCAATGCGGATCAACAAAAGCTTGCCGCCGATAACGTGATCAAAACCGGCAGCAACGTCCGCCAAACAGAGGAGATGGTTGCCCACCTGCAGCAGGCAAAAGCACCCGCCACTCATCAGGGACCTTTGGGTCCGGAACACGTCGGGCGCGACGCTCATGTGGTGGACCTCGAAAACCGTTTGCGCGA
>JAQGOV010000521.1 GCA_028293425.1 Verrucomicrobiales bacterium | reverse complement strand
CTGTTGCTCGCGGTGTGGGGCGGTCAATTTGTGCATGGCAATGCCTCGCTTGCGAAAATGTTCACCTTGTCCGGGATGAATCTCGCCTGGCTGATCATTGGCTATGGGTTCGCGGCCAGCGTGCTCCCGGTTTGGCTGCTGCTCGCTCCTCGCGATTATCTGAGCACTTTCATGAAACTAGGGACAATTGCGGCGCTGGCGTGCGGCGTTTTCCTGGTCCTCCCGGTTCTGAGGATGCCGGCAATTAGCCAGTTCGTTGACGGTTCGGGCCTGGTGGTGGCTGGAAAGCTTTTCCCGTTCTGCTTTATCACCATTGCGTGCGGGGCCATTTCCGGATTCCACACGCTCATCTCCAGCGGCACGACTCCCAAGATCATCACGAGGGAGAGTTACGCCCGGCCAATTGGGTATGGTGCGATGTGCCTTGAATCGCTTGTGGCGATCATGGCTCTGATAGCTGCCTGCACCCTGGAACCGGGCGTTTACCTGAGCATGAATGTGAAGGGTGAAGCTGCCGTGACCGTGGCTAAAGTGACCAGCCTCGGTTACCCTGTGACCGTGGAGCAGATGAATGCATTGGCCCACACGATTGGTGAGAAGTCTCTCTTCGGCCGCACAGGTGGTGCTGCCACCCTGGCGGTGGGGATGGCGCAAATCTTTTCAAGGGTCGTTGGTGATCGATGGTTGGATATCTGGTACCACTTTGCCATCATGTTCGAGGCGTTGTTTATTCTGACAACCCTCGATGCCGGCACCCGGGTCGGCCGTTATCTGCTTCAGGATGTCCTGGGAAATATTTATAAGCCACTCGGGGATACAAAGAACGAAGCCGCCAATGTGTTGGCCAGCCTGCTGGTCGTTTCTGCCTGGGGATATTTTTTGATTCAAGGTGTCAGTGATCCTCTGGGTGGCATTAATTCCTTGTGGCCGCTCTTTGGTATTGCCAACCAACTGCTCGCGGCAATCGCCCTTTGCCTGGCCACGACGGTGCTGTTGAAAATGCACTTAAATCCGAGCTCAACCGGAAGAAAGCCACGCCCCGCTTTGCTGCTCATTACCCTGGTACCGCTTGTTTGGTTGTTGGCGGCTACCCTCACGGCTGGGTATCAAAAAATTTACGATCAGGACCCACGGATTGGTTTCCTCGCCCAGGTGAAGGTGCTTGATGGCAAAGCGCCGGTGTTGCAAACGGCCCTCGAAGTGGCTCGACAAACCGGCGATGATGCCAAAATCCACGCCGCAACCCTGGATCTCAAAACCAACCGCACTCTCCATTTCAATAATCAATTGGACGCAATCGTGGCAGGGTTCTTCCTCGTGCTGGTTATGGGAATTGTCCTACTGAGCGTTCGCGAATGGATTCTCCTGTTTGCTCGCAAACGTTTGGCGTTGCTGCATGAGGCGGAGCCTGTTTGGCTGCCGGATTATGCGATCGTGGAATCCCAACCGTTGAAAGTGCTAACCTTGTTGACGCTCAGCCTTGCCTTGTTGCGAGAGCTCTCCGGCGAAGCCCATCTGGAACGCGCCCGGCAGCAAGCCAGCGCCAGCCTCTGCCACAATGAGGCAGATCACTGTCATGCGGAGGTTTCCTCAAGCGCTAGCCGCAAATCGGCCCAGCAAGCATATCTGGAGGCGACCGATAAGAAATACCGAAGCGTGAACCGCTGTTGCTAACATGAAACTGGGACTTTTTGGCGGTTCATTTGATCCGGTGCACATTGGTCATCTACTGGTGGCGCAGGCGGCCATGGAGGAGATGGGTCTGGATTGGCTGTATTTCATACCGGCAGCTCAATCGCCTTTTAAGCCGGACACCAAGCCGGCGCCTGCCTCAGAGCGCCTGCGACTGCTCCGCCTGGCCCTCGCTGGTCATAACCGCTATTCCATTGATGATCAGGAAATCCAGCGAGGAGCTCCCTCCTATACAATTGAAACGGTGCGGACTTACAGGTCGAAGTTTCCGGAGGCGAATCTTTATTATTTGATCGGGGCCGACCACATTCCTCTGCTGCCAAAATGGCGCGAGTCGGAGCAACTCGGCAATCTGGTGGAGTTCATCACCATTCCCAGGCCAGGTGAGCCTCCTGGGATGTGGCACCCACCCTTCCGACAGCATTTATTAAAAGGTTTCCCAGTGGGCGTTTCTTCCTCGCAAATCCGGGGCCGGGCCAAAGCAGGGCTCCCGCTGGAGGGGTTGGTTCCCCGCCAAGTGGCGGAAGCCATCCATAATAATCGGCTTTACCTTTAGCGCATTTGGGTCAAGGTATTTTCAGATGGATTCAAAAAAACTGGCATTGCTCTGCCGAGAGTTGGCGGAGAACAAAAAGGGTGAAAACATTGTCGTTCTGGACGTGCACGAGGTTTCCTCGATTACGGACTTTTTCGTCATCGTTTCCGGCACAAGCGAGCCACACCTGCGGGCGATTTCAGACGAGATTGTAAACAAACTTCGGGACGATGAGGATATTCGCCCTCGGGCGGTCGATGGCAGCCTGCAAACGGCTTGGATTGTCCTGGACTACTTCGACGTGATTGTTCACGTGATGCGAGCTGATGTACGCGAGAGGTACGACCTTGAAGGGCTTTGGGGAGATGCTCCGAAAGTAAAACCGAAGAAGAAGGCAGTTCGGAAAAAGCCCGAATCTGTTTGAACCCCTTTCGGTTTCTGTCCCCAACCGAAACCCTCAACCTTTAACCTTGAGCTGCCTTACTCCGGAGGCGGCAGTGGCGTATCCGTCGACGCTTGGACCATTTGGTCAATAATCTTCTTAAAGTCCTCAAGCCCTGGGGCCGGAATGATGATGGTGTCGCGGCGGCCACTCACATCCTCCGTGATGCGCAAAAAGCGTCCCCGTGGGTTTTCCTTCAATGCAAAAACGAAGGTTTTGCGTTCAATCTGAATCTTGTCCGTTTTCAGGGTTTCTTCGTTGACGCTTGCCTTAGGGCCGGCGTTGTAAGCGGGATACCCAGGTGACGATGACGGGTCGTTCGGAATCATACGTTCATTTCCCTTTCGGAGGCCGCAGCCGAATTAGTTAACAGCACAATTACAAGTTTGACGAAGTCGGCGTTTTGTCAACTAAGTTCTAAATTTGCTGGGTGCAAAACGAGTGCCGTTTCCAGAATAAATCGTTTGCCAGGTGAACACAGCTAAGCCAGCCAGCGCCAAGAAGTTGAGCACCTGGGTCGTTGTCCTCCAAGAGGAGTAGGATTTCTCGGCAAAGGTGAGTTGATCCGCGTTGGCAGGCGCAGGTGCTGAGCGGGTGTGTTTTTGGGCGTAAAGCTTTTCCAGCTTCGGCTGAATAAGTAGCCCGCTGGCCAGCCCAATTATGAAAATCATCCCCAGCAAGTAAGTCACCAGGCTTTTGAGCGGGCGGCTGAGGTATACCCATTCGGCGAGCTGATGGAATATGGCTACCCCGCCACACCAATAGTAAACAGCCCAATAGCCATGCGTTACGATATGTGCCGCAGCTCCACTGTACAGGTCGCCGCTAAGCAATCGCTTCATTTCCGGGCTCGAAAACGCAGGGACCACCCCAAATGTATAGAAAACGGCGGTCCCGAACCAGACAGCGGCGTTCATCACCCCGATAAATCGCAACACCACGATCACCCGCTCACGCTAGGAAAATCTAGCCGGTGTGCCAAGCATGGATTGTGAATCATGGTTTAAAATGGATCTTGGCGGTTCGCCTTGAGCGTCCTTCAACCCAAACGTTTGGCCAACACTTCCTCGGGAGTCCCCAGGCGTACCACACGGCCATCCTGCAACACGAGGACCCGATGCACATTCTCAATTGTGGTGAGGCGATGGGCTACGATCAAGGTCGTTCGCCCCTTCATCAGCCGGGTCAGGCTGGCCATCACCAGGTTTTCGTTTTCGTCGTCGAGAGCGCTGGTCGGTTCGTCCAATAACAAAATAGGTGCATCCTTTAAAAACGCCCGCGCCAGGTTGAGTCGTTGGCGTTCACCCAGGCTTAACATGGCTGCTCCCTCACCGATGGGGGTATTGTAGCCTTGAGGAAGCTTGAGCACAAAATCATGCGCGTTTGCAGAGTGAGCGGCAGCGGTGATTTGCTCTTGGGAAGCATCTGGCCTGGCAAATGCGATATTTTCCGCCACTGTTCCGGGCACCAGCACCGGTTCCTGAAGCACCAGCGCGATACTGGCCCGCAAGTCCTTGACCCTTAACTCACGCACATCAACTCCTTCCAGCCGCACGGACCCGCTTGTGACATCAAAAAACCGGGGTACCAAATTTAGCAAAGTGGTTTTTCCTGACCCGCTTGGCCCGATGATCGCGAGCGATTCTCCCGAACGCACTGAAAAGGTAACCTCCCGCAAAACAGGCTTGTTGGGCTCGTAGCCAAATGAAACCGAGTTGAATTCCAGGTTGCCTTCCAGGATCACGGGTCGCGGTGCCGGCGCTTCAACCCCTGAGGCCGGGTTGCCAAGATTTGCCCGGTTGGAAAGCAGCGGACGCGCGTTAGGCACTTCCTTCACGTTCTCACAGGAATCCAAAATTTCAAAAACTCGTTGGGTGCCTGCACCGGCGGTGGAAACCGTGGCTCCCACATGCGAAAGCTGATTCAATGGATCGTAAAGTTGTGCAAGGTAGGCGACAAAAACCAGCAACTCACCTATCGTCAACTTCCCTTCCATGACCTGGCGGCTTCCCAGCCACAGAATGGCGGCAGTCCCGACCGCAAAGACGACGGAAATGCCCAGCCAATAAAGAAGCTCCCAACCATGCTGGGAGAGCCTCTTGGTTTGCGCTACTTCGGTCTGTTTAAGGAAGGTTTCTTCTTCCATTTGCTCCCGAGTGTAGCTTTGGATCAATTGGTGTGCTGAAATGTTTTGTTCCACCAGCGAGAGCACCTGACTGTCGGCTTGTTGGGCGGCCACGCCACGATCTCGCATTCGTTTGCCAAAGACCTTGATCGAAAAAAGAAGCAGCGGGACCAGTCCGGTAGCAACCAATGCCAGTGAGTGGTTGAGCTTCCACATTATCGCCAGCATCAGCACCAGCGAAAGCAAAGCCGTGAGCAGCGAAATAAGTCCCTGCTGGAAGAGCGTCTGGAAAGAATAGGTGTCCCAGGACGCGCGGTAAATCAGGTCTCCGGTCTGGGACTTTTGATGAAAGCGCAGTGAAAGTCTCTGGAGGGAGCAGAAGACGGCGTTTCGGACCCGGCGCAAGCCCTGAAGCCCAATTTTGATTGAGAGGAAATTTTGAGCGGCCGAAAGTGCTCCTTGTCCGAAATGCAGCGCTAACGTGAAAATCGCAAGCGTGGTGAGCAAGGCAACCTTGTTTTCACCGGGCGCGAGATGCCGGAGCCATGAGGGTTGGGGCTTGCTTCCAATCACATGATCCACAATCAAAGCCAGCGGCCATGGCTTAAGCAAGCTGGCTCCAATACTTGCCAGAAGGAGCACCCCTACAACCACAATCCGTGGGGTGTCGTCACGGAAAAAGCTGAGCGCACGAAGGAGCCGTTTCATTCGGACGCGATGTTGTCCTTTGATTCGCCGGAAATCGAGCATGGATTAGCTATCAGATTTGAACCGGTGCCACTGCCGGGAAGGCAATCCTCTGTTCGCAATTTTCCTACGGCATCACTCCGGATCCCAAGTGGAAAGGAAACATATGCCCCTTGCCCCGCCGATGGATCGACTACAACCTTAAGCGGAGGAGGGGTGCGATGGGAGCAACTTGATGAGAGCGCACCTTTATTTTACAACGTTAGCTTTGACCCTTGGTTGGGCGACATGCCACGGCCAGGAAGCAGGAGCAGTTCTGTCTGGAGAGCCAGTTCCACCTCACCTGCCTTTTGAACCGTCCATGACTCTGGCCGTGCATTCTGAAGACATCCACCGGCCAGCGTTGGGCCAAGGATTCACCAGTGGCGCTAAGGAGGCCGGGTTTGCGGTCGTTGGTGGCTTTGGGCTGCGTGCCTTCGGTGGCCGGCATCCTCATGATCTCACCTTGGGTTCTTTGCACTACGGCTGGGTCTTTAGCGATGTGGTCGCAAAGGGCCATTGGTATCAGGGCAACTGGGAGCTGCTCGGCGAATTATTCGGAGGCGCCCAGTATAACTCTCGTGTGGCCTACCTCGCTGGGATCACTCCGGGCCTTCGTTACAACTTCATCACCGGGACACGTCTTGTGCCATTTGTGCATGCTGGCGTTGGGGCGACCTTGACGGACATCCGGGCGCCAGACCTGGGCTCGACGTTCGAGTTCAACTTGCAAGCAGGCACAGGGCTCCAATGTTTCTTCCGTGAGAATGCAGCTTTCACCGTACAATACCGGTTCATTCACATTTCGAACGCCGGGATTCGCCAGCCTAACCAGGGCCTCAACGCCCATGCAGTATTTGTTGGGGTAAGCTGGTTTTTCGGAGGGGCTTCCCCGCGACCAGATACGCACGGGCAATAATGTTCGATAGCACCTGCCAGCGTAATTCCAGGCGTTCGGTCTGCAATGCTAAGAGTTGAAAGTTTGGGTAGCGTTCCAAAATGCAGACAGCGGTTAGCCGGGATTACTTAAAGCTGGAAGACTATCTGGCTGGTGAGAGTGCCAGCGAGGTGGCGAAAGCACAAATGGTTGCTTGAGTTTTTGAGCCGAGTTCCTATTTCAAATGCAAGAAAAGCAAACCGGCTGGAGCCTCGAGAGGTGCCAGCCGGCGCAAAAGATCTTGGGGAGTTTATTGACCCTGTCCGCCAGGTCCACCGGGACCACCAGCCCCACGGCGAGGCCCACCTTGCCCACCGGGACCGCCAGGTCCACCGAAACCTCCACCCATGCCTCCTCCAAACCCACCGCCCAGCACCATCATCGTTCCCATTCGGGAGTTTTCGAGCTGCTCGCGCTGCTCAGGCTTGAGTGTTGGGGCAACACTGGAGAACCCCTTGACACGCAGCACCATCATATCTGTCTGAATTTTGGAAACCGCTTCTGCTTTCTCGCGAACGGTTTTCTCGTCATATTTTTCGGCGATAGCTGCTGAAACCAAGTCCTTCTGCGCATTGCGCAATTTTTCGTCCAGCTTCTGCATTTCGTCTCTGTTCTTCTGCATGGCGTCGCGGAGCAGTTCGCGTTGTTTCTCATCCAGCATGCCACCGCCGCGAGCTCCACCTGGTTGACCCTGTCGGCCACCTGGCTTGCTGCCATCAGGTCCTCCTCCTGGAGGCGTGGCCGGAGCATCGGCTGCACCAGCTAAAAAAGTTGTCAATAATCCCACAGCCACAAGACTGGTCATTTTTGCGAAGTAATTTATCATAATCGAGTTCCCATTAACGGGCCTGTTTCCCTGACTAACCAAAAGGCCCAGCTTTGGTTAGGGATCCCTTCCACCCGGCCATGTTTTGCCTTTGATGGAGCGAGCAAATTTTACTTTGTTACTGTTCCAGACTGTTCCTGAACCTTCAAGGTTACAAAACTGATAACCTTTTGCTGCCGAAGCGGCTCGAAATTCGTGAATTATGACAGGAATGATGGAAGCGCAGTTGAACGAATGGGAATGGCTTCTTCCGTGTTCCAGGTTTTGCGCCAAGTACGAGCCCGTTTCTCAAGGTTGGGTGATTACCCCGCTGTATGAACTGGGAATGTCTGCGCAGGTTGTGATCAGGACTTCAACTTGAGAAACAGGAGCGACGATATGAAAAGAATTTTCTTTGTAATGGCTTTGGGCGGATTGTTCGCAGGCTGCGCAACGCGCCAGGATAGTTACCGCGGAGGAACTTACAGTGGTGCGGCGGGATATCCCAATACGTCGGTTTATACCGGAACAACTGGCGCACCCATGGGCGGTGGCTCGGGAACGTTTAGCACCCCAGGAACTTCCGGCTCAGGCGTCGGAACTTCATCGGGGAGTGTTTTCTCGGGCAGTGGCAATGTTGCTCCTAGCGGAATCTATCAGGGCACCGTTTCACCTGGAACAAGTGCGACTATTCCCGGCACCAGCACAATGACGCCGGGAACCGGCATTACCACACCTGGAACCAGCGGCGGTTCCTTCGGGACGGGAATTGGAGGAACTGGTTCGAGTACGGGTGTGGGAACAGGGACAGGCTTCGGAACGGGCCCCGGTTCGGGTAGCGGCACTTTGGGGACGGGCAACAGCACGGGCAGCGGCAGCCTCGGGACTGGGACCAGTTCAGGCAGCAGTATAGGGAGCGGCATTGGTTCGGGCAGCGGAATTGGGACAGGTGCCGGTACTAGCGGGCTGGGCACCGGCACGAGCTCTGGTGGTGTTGGCATCGGGTCCGGCGTGGGAATTGGAGGCTCCGGGGTTGGCGGAGCTGGAGCTGGAGCTGGTGGTGTAGGCGGTGCCGGGGCTGGCGGACGGTGATCTTGAAGAATTGAGCGTGGCGGACTTTCTCATATGAGGAAGTCCGTTCTTTTATACCCGCTCCAGTTTGATCGGGTAAGTTCGGTTGGAAGCAAACTGGGCCACGTAAATACTGCCGTCGTCATCGACGATGAGATCGTGAGGATGCACAAACGTTTCTTCCTGATGCCGCATCGGTTGAAGCTTCCCCGCATCGTCATACACAGGAGTTGTGCCCGCAAGGTTTGAGAGCACTCGCAGGTTTGGATCCATGACTGATACAAAGCCGCGGCTGTTCCTATCCTTCGGCCAATTGTCCGCCAAGTGTGCTACATAAAAATTTCCTTTGTGCCATCGGATTTGGCGAGGATTGCCACCGGGCATTGGGATCTGGCCAAGCTGTTTTCCATCGAGTGAAAGCCGCAGCAGGTATTGCTGATCACTCATCGCCACGAGCAACTCAGGTGCATCTGTCCTTCGGTAATCAGCCATTCCGCCGTGCGGTCCCCAATGCGTGATCCCTCCCTCGGCGCCGCCGAACATTTTCAGTAGTTTGCCGCTTCGGTCATAATGAGTAATGTAATCTTTTCCGTAGCCATCCAGGACAAAGAAGTCGCCGCTCGGGAAATGCAGCGTCCAGGAAGGGCGGTATTCATCTTCTTTCCCGTATTTTCCTGAGTCCTTGGGCCAACCCCATTCCTGGAGAATTTCACCCGAAAGGGTGGTCTTGAAAACTTTGTGGAGTTGCAGGTCAGTAAGGTAGAGGACCTCACGTTGTCCTTCTGTGACGATTGATAGTCCGTGGGCTCCGGGAAACTGCGTTCCCCATTTGTGGACCAGGCGTCCCTTTTTATCATACAAGATCACATTATTTTTTGTGTGATCGGTCAGGAGGATGATATGCCCTGCTTTGTCCCGCACCAGCCCATGACAGTTGTTCACAGGGGTCTCGCTTCCGAGCACACCCCAGTTGGGCACTGCTTGGTATCGAAATTCGCCTTGGCCGAGGATCGGAACGCCGGCCGCCCGAACCTGGATAGCGGCGCTAGCGGACGCGGCGAGACTCGCCTTAAGAAAGTACCGGCGGTTCATGGTGCGCATATGGAACTATCTTGTTTTGGATATTGTGGATGGCAAGATGGAATTCAGTTTGAGGCGGAGGATTAGTCAGCGACTTTTTTCAAATGTGCCCAGTCGTACGGGCCGTATTGGCAACGCCTCGCAGTGATCCGTGGCGGTGGCCGAGGAACAAAGGGCGACGGCTGCTCCCGTGCAGCCCAGAATGAGCAGTTCGTTACCAACTACGAGGGAGGAAAGCACCATGAGAGCCACATCGGGTTCTCAGATACATCCTGCGTGTGAAAAGGCCGGATGAGTGTCCGGCCTTTCTCTTTTTAGGGGGCGATTTCCAGTCGTGTGGGTTATGTCGAGGATGTGAATGAGAAAATTCGGTTTCACCTTGCTGCTCCTGCCTCTGGGCTTTTTGCATCCGAATCGTGTTAAAGTGCAGTGTCTTCGCCCCATCGTTCCAGCGAATGCCAAGGTGGTGAAAGCTGCTGTCCAGAGGAGGGCTGCCGGAATGCAACTGTTTGATGTCACCAGAAGGCAAAGCAAGGAGCCGCATAACAGAATCTTCCTGGATCGGGATAAGTCATAGGTTGAAAAGTTGCATTCAGGGTTTGGCAAGCCTGAAGAAGCGGGAGCCTGCCTGAACAGGCTGGCGAATCGATTTGAGACCATTGGTGACGGTCGCCGTGGAATTCGTGTCGACCACCCATGAGCCGCCGGCAAGCAGGTTGGATGCGGATTCTAAGCGGAAGCCCGGAGGGGAGATTGGCCATGAAAGCAAATAATTCGCGCCATCGCGTTGGATGGACAATGCCGGCCGACCGAAGCTGACGCCGGAGAGCACAAGGTCAAAGCTAAGGTCCGAACTCGTCACCGAGCTTTGGTGGATTTCCACCGCCAGCAGGTTGGCGCCGTTGAGCAACAGGCCTGAGTTGAGGTTGGTCGCAACGAAAATGGATTCATCCGCGCCCGTAATGGCGGTGAGGGCAGGGGTTGTGGAGGAAACGGGACCGTTTGGCATGTTACTGCGGAAGACTTCAATCCCATTGAGGTAAACAATTCCTCCGTCGTCCCGCAGCAGGCGCAATATCACATCGTCCAACGACCATGCGCTGCCCACATTAAATGATTTGCGGAAGTAAGTGGTGATGATGCGCGTGTTATCCAATCGATTGCTGCGGACCAAGGTGGCTTCATCCCCGTCGCCATAGCCGAGTTGGGCGGCCCCTGCGGACCAGGAATTCTCGTTGAAATTTGTGGTACGCCAGGCTGCGCCTGGCTCCGAGCCGTCATCGAGGTACTTCCAAACCGAGCCAGGGGCCACCAAGGTGATTGGCACCGGAATGGCCGGTTGCGCCGAGGCGTCCCCGAAAAATAGATCATCCAGCGCAAAATCGTTTCCATGATTGACGGTGCTGAGATCCACAATTTTTATCGAGGCAACTGTGTTGGTCCCCGACGACCAGTTGGCAACGAATTGCGTCCAAACGCCAGCATTAGCCGGAAGCGCGAAATCAGCACCTACCTGGACTCCGTTGATGGAGAATCGGAGCGTTCCCGGCGCGATATCGATGGACGAGCTTGCCCACCCGGAAAATTGGTAGGATGCATTGGTAAGGACAAGCACGGTCTGAGCCCAGGCGAGCTTGTTTGCGGCCAGAGAGCCATCGATGAGTAGCATGAGTCCGTTGCTGCTAGTGTGGTCCGCAGTGACAGGCATCACCGAATTAAACGCATGCGCATTGGTGAGGACGGCATAGGTGCCGGGTGTGGAGTCGTTGCCCGGAGGGTTGAAGACGTAATCGGTCGAGAAAATCGTGTAGCCCAATTCAAAGTTACCATTGGTCAATAAATTCCGCGGGGACACGTTGAAGACGGCAGTGAGACTTCCAGCGTTATTCCCGTAAGACTTGGGTGGCCCCAGAAGGGAATCCGCATCGACAAAACCAAGCTGCAAAGCCGTCGCGCCCTTTGGCACGGCAAAGGTTTGGAAGCCGCCGCTGGCGCGGCCTGTCCGGCCATCCCCAATAAAAAACGATTGATTGAGGAGCGGGGCTGTGCTGGACACAGAGTGCGATGCCGTAATGTCTAACCGAGCTGGAGCCGCGCCAGTGGGTGTGCCGGTTGTGAAGACCCCCATCAGGGCGAGGTTATGGTCGAAGGTGTTGTCCACAATGCCGGAGATACCGCCGAACGAATCGATGTTTACTGGTATATTGGCAAAGTTACCCCCATCGGCATCGAAACCTTGCTGACCCACTGCCCCGACGCTGCCGGTCACACTCAGGAAGCTGAGCGTTCGCTCCGACCCCGGATTGAGCGCGAAGGCAATGGGCGCCAGCCCGGAACCATCTGAACTGATTCCCGCATTGCCTGCGCCGAAAATGCTGGTGCGCGCGTCAATGACATTCGTGCCATTCTGCGCGACTGAACTGATGCTGAAATGGCACAGGCTCAGCGCCAGGACCATGGCAGGAATGCACGCGCTGCTAGCCTGGCTTTTTGGTTTAATGGTTCGCAGTGGTTCGCTCATGCAACAAGGCTGTGACTGATTAAAGCGAGATTACCCCTGCCGGTTGGAAGGAATTGTCCATATTCTCCGGACGCGACTATGGGGTCATTTGGCGATGCAATCAATTCAATTACGCCTTTATTTTCTGTGACTTTCCATGGTTTTCGGCTGCTTCTAACTTACAGAAGTTTGGTTGATTCTTGGGCCCGGATGCGTCAGCTTTGGGCAGGGTTCCAGTTCCTTAAATCTGGTTGACGGTTCGCCGGGTTGAGCTTCGGAACCGCTGAGTCCTCGAAACGAAGGTATAGAATGTTCTGTTGTATCAATTCAGGGTGGATAGCGCTTGGAACTGTTGGAGGTTTGATGATGATCAGCCTGTTGCTGTGGAAGTTGCGGTGGGTCCAAGGCAAGAGGGCTGAACTCGAGGAATTTTCGAGCCGCCTGCTACGAAGCCAGGAAAAGGAGAGGAGGAGGATGGCGACGGAAATTCACGATGGACTGAGCCAAAATCTGTTAATCATTAACAGCCGCGCGGGTTTGGGATTGAGGGCTGGGAATGATGAAAAGCGGATGCAGGAGCAATTCATGGAGATTGAAAAAATCTGTATCATTGCCATCCAAGAAGCCCGGGAGATTGCTCATAACCTTGGACCTTCGCATTTGGAGTCAACCGGTTTAACGGAGGCCCTGGAGGTTATGATTGATCGGGTGGCAGCCTCGACCAGGCTGCAATTTGTGCGGAGATTGGAGAAGGTGGATGAATTATTTTCATCAGATTCCGCAATCCACCTTTATCGCATCACCCAGGAGGCATTAAACAATGTGCTGAAGCATGCGAAAGCGACCTCGGTGCGGGTGGAATTGATCCGGGAAATCGCCCATGTAGAATTGAAGATTGAGGACAATGGTCAAGGCATGGCCCTCAACCAAAAGACGGGATCGGCCGAGCATTACCGGCATGGTTTAGGGCTGGCGGGGATGTCTGAACGGGCTCGAATTCTCGGCGGCACTTTCAAAGTAGACAGCGGAGCGAGCCGAGGGACATCCCTGAGGGTGATGATACCAATCAGTAAGGGAGCGAAGATTTAGGGTACTAATTTCGAGGAAGGATCCAGCGAGGAGGCCTCTCGCTATAGCCATTTGGCGCTTGCTATCGAGCGATGGTTAGTGATAACTACGCGCGGGTTTAAATGGCCAACCAATTCCGAACGGTGGTAGTGGACGACCACCCAATATTCCGGCAAGGACTCTGCCAAATTATCAGCGCTGAACCGCTCTTCCAAGTGGTGGGAGAGGCGGGCGACGGCCTTGCCGGGTATCAGGCTGCGGTCCGCACGAAACCTGACTTGATCCTTCTCGATATTAACCTCCCGGGCCTTGGAGGGTTGGAGGTCGCGGAACGGCTGCAAAAGACAGTCCCCACCGTCAAAGTGGTGATATTGACCATGCACAAGGAGGAGGATCTTTTTAACCTCGCGATGAATTACAACGTCAAAGGTTATGTGCTGAAGGAGACTGCAGGGACAGAACTGGTGAACTGCTTGCGGGCAGTGGCTGCCGGAGAATACTTTTTCACCCCATCCATGTCGGGCTGCTTACTTAGACGCCGACATCGCACCGAAAACTTGGTTTCAACGCAAACAGGCCTTGGGCGGTTGACTGCCGCGGAGCAACGGATTCTTAAAGGGATCGCCTCGAACCAGACCAGCAAGCAAATTGCCACGGAATTGGGCGTGAGTTACCGCACGGTCGAAGCGCACCGCGCGAACATGTGCACGAAACTGGAGATGCGCGGAGCGCATTCGCTTTTGCATTTCGCCCTTCAGAATCAATCTGCCCTCGGTTGATCGGCAGAAATTCCTTTTCTCAAGACCCAAAACCTTCCGCAACAAAACTCTCGCCCTTCTTTCATCGGCCAGAATTCTTTTTGAGGGCCGACCACGTACGTAGTCGCCGGTAGAAAATACAGGCGAGCACGGAGTTCAAATTACGTGTGTCACGCGATTCTCACCATTTACCTCGCCAGCTAATCTCTGGACGCTTCGAGAGCTACGAGCGGCCATTTTTGATGAAGATTATGATCGTGGATGACCACATCGGCATGAGGAAGATGCTGCGTTCCCTTGTGTCCACGACCGATTCCGAGATTCGCGAATGTGAGGATGGTCCCAAGGCGGTGGCGCTTTACGAAGTCTTTCAGCCGGATTTGGTGCTAATGGATGTCCTGCTCGGCAACTCGGACGGTTTGGCGGCGACGCGGCAGATCACGTTCGCCCATCCGGAGGCGCGGATTATGATTTTGACCGAGCACGAAAGTGCGCGGCTGGAAAAGGCGGCGGCTGAAGCAGGCGCATGTGCATTCCTTTCCAAGGACCGGCTACTGGAGCTTCCGGGGCTAGTGGCAGAATTGGGCACGAGCCGAATGGGACTGGAGGCTCAAGGTCCAGATGTAGCACGAGGGTCGATCGGATGATCGGGGCTGGGTTTTGGCAAATTATGAGAGGCAATCTAAAAAACTGTTGGCTGGCGGCGATTTTGGCGGTATTCGCGAGTCTCGCGGCTGTGCCAGCGCGAGCAGAAGTGACGCGCACGCAAACGATCCAGCTTCAGCGTGGGTGGAACGCCATCTTTTTGGAAGTCTTTCCGGAGGTGACAGCACCCGACGTAGTGTTTTCCAACGCGCCTATCAGCATCGTGGCTGGACATTTCCCGCTCCGCAATGCGGTGGAGTATGTGAAGGACCCTTCGAAAATCAATTGGAAGAAGGAGGGCTGGGGAGTCTGGTACGCGCCACAGCGTGAAGACGCTTTCCTATCCACCTTGCACTCGATTGATGGGAACAGAGCTTATCTTGTTTATGCAGAATCCGATTTCACGTGGACGGTCCAAGGGCATGTCCTGTACGAGCGCCGCGTGTGGAAGGCCAATTCCTTCAACTTCGCGGGATTTGGCGTGGATGAAGTCTCGCCGCCGACCTTCGGGAAATTTTTCGGCGGATCTCGAGCCCATGCCCAGCGCCGCATCTATCGCCTCGCCAACGGGCGTTGGGAAAAAGTGGCGGCCCCCGATGCAACCTTGATGAAATCCGGTGAGGCGTGCTGGGTTTATTGCCAGGGAGCATCCGATTTCCAAGGGCCCTTGAGTGTGACAATTCCGTTCGGCACCGGGGTGACTTTTGGCGGTTCCGGTTCCGGGCGTGCCAGCATTGCCCTGGCGAACAATTCAACGGATCCAATGTCGATCAGGGTGGATTATAACGACGGCGGAGTGCCGTTGGCATACGTCATCAAAAGTCTGTCCCAAGACAAAATTGGAGAGCTGTTTGTCGATTTATCGCCAGCCTATTCTATGCCTGTCATGGAGGCGGGAGCGCAGACTTCCCTATTACTGCAAGTGCGCCGGGAAAAGATGAGTCAAAACTACCAAACATCGCTGGTCAAGATTTCGAGTGACAATGGCGCACGGATTTGGCTGCCCGTGGCTGCGCAACGGGAAGACTTGGGCACCACGCCGTGATCGTTTTATCCCAACATCGAGTTCGCATGCAAAACCTCCTTTATTCCAGAGCCTTTGGGCTTTTCCTCGGCGCGAGCCTTTTCCTTCTGCCTGTCCAATCCCGGGCGGCTTCTGATCCCTGGCGGGGGCTTTGGGTGGGGGAAGTGACGGCGAAGAAAGTCAACGAGGTGGGAGCAGATGCCTATTTGATAGCCGGAGTGACGCCGCCCAATCCTGCTCAGCCAACGCCAACAGCGAGCGAGGCCCATTTCCGGCTGCTGGTGCATGTGGACGCCAACGGGAAGGCGCGACTGCTCAAAAGCGTGGCGGTATTCGTCCAGACGAACAGCAGTGGAAATCCTTTCACTCTTGTGACTGACCGATCCCTTTATCCCAACTTTTCCGAGCCAGGAAAACGGATCTCGGCGGTGGCATTTGATTTTGGCGACCTGACCCAATATCGGGCGATCACGAACGTGGCGGGAAAGGTAGCCGCCGCGGCCGCGACAGCCGCAGGGGCGGCGCAGGCGACCGCTGCTACGGTGTCCACCGCGGCTTTGGCCGCAGCCAACGCGGCGATTGCCGGGGCCAGAACAAATGCGCCTGGGCCCACTTCCAGCAATTACATCACTTTCGTGAACTCCGCGCAGTTTACCGGACCTGTCGCATCGGCGGCTACGGCAGCGGCCGCGGCCGCCTACCAGGCAGCGACGAACGGGGGCGCGTTACCAGAAACAATTCGGAACCGAGCCAGTTCCGCGGCTCTGGAGGCGCTCACCGGAGCGTTCACAGCCGGAGATGCTTTGGTCCTGAACGAAGTGGATATGACGGGCAACCTTGCGCCCGGGAGTACCAGCAGCGCGGCATTTTTCCTCGGGGCCTTTCACCCGACCAATCCGTTTCGTCACTTCCGCCACCCAGATCACAGCCAGGGTTACGACATTATCCGCACGGTGCAATTGGTCACAGACTCGGTCCCCGCAGCGACACCGTCGTTGAGTGGCGGGTATGGAGTAGACCGGCTGACCGGGGTTTACCGGGAAGAAATCCACGGCTTGCACAAGCCGCTGGGACCCGACCGCAACATCGGACTGAAGACCGAAGGGGTGTTCACCCTCAACCGTGCCACCCTGGCGGACATTTTAAACCATTAGACCCAGCGATCACGCTCAAGCTTTTTTGCCATGAAAAATTGTCCCGGAATTCTGTATATGCTCAGGAATATAATCCTGACGGCACTCCTGCTGGCCTCGCTGCTGGGCGTCACTGCGCCGACCGCGTCTTCCGCGGAATCTTTCACAGTGCAGGCGGGAGCTTTTGTTGAAGGGTTTCAGGATTTCGTCACGGTGGCATCCGGCGTGGATCCAGCTGACGGCACAACCTACATCGTGGGCAGGAACAGCCTGAGCCAAGCCGTGTTGCGGAAGTATGATTCGAGCGGTGGTCGCCTCATCTGGGAGGGTGGAACTTCCGAAACCGCGACATTAACGCAGATTAACCCGAGTGGGATGTCCGTCTCCGCCGGGAGCACGAATCTATATCTCGTGGGCGGAAGGGTTGTTTTGTCTCTGAGCAAGCAAACCGGCCTCGTGGTGGATACGGCGGACGCCAATGCGGCCGTCGACCTCAAAGGGATTTATTATTGGAACAACCTGGTATACGTGTGCGGACAATATACGAGTGGCACTCCATTTGGACACGCAGCCACGCCTCGAGGGTCCACATCAGGATTGCTGATAAGAATGAATGCGAACCTCATTGGGGGAGCACTGGCGTTGACGACTTATGGGGGGAATGCAGGCGGGACGACTGCGGAATCGGTAGTGGTAGATGAAGCAGGTGACGCTTACGTGGCGGGCCACATGGGCAGCGGCAGCTTTGGATTAGATGGAACAATTGACCTGCCCGGCAAATGGAAAGTGACCGTAGTTAAAACCGACACTGCGATTGCGGTTAGCAATCTGGAACAGGCGACCAACCTGGTATTGAACGGCGCAAACGCCACCTCCACAAACACTGCTTTCTATGACGTGATCAACTTTGGGCGATACCCGACTGATGGGCGAGTCGGTGGCAACGATGGTTTTCCGGGCGGCTGGTCCGAGCGATTTGCACTGCATGCAAGTGGATCGATCTGGGTCAATTCGCCACAAAGCATAACCTTTAACTCCGTGACGGACGATGGAACTCAACTGAGAATTGATGGTTCCGCGGTATCGACCTACGATGGCAACCGGGGTGCCGGGGACCTGTTTGGGAGCAAAATTCTGACCAGGGGCCTTCATTCCGTAGACTTTATTATGTGGAATCAAGGCGGGGACAGCTCGGCGGAGCTGTGGTTGGTTCCCAACCAGAATGACTTTAATACCTGGAAGCTGCTCAGGTCCACTGCCCTTCCCGATACCCAGAACAAGGGTTACGTTCTGAAATTCAACGGGACGACTTTTTCGTCCTTGAAAAACGCTTATTTCACGACGACCGAGAGCGCAGGGCAGGGAGGCTCATTTCACCAGTTGAATTATTCACAAGGGTTCGTTTACGCGATCGGCTCCTGGAACGGGACGGCGGACAACCCGGCGATTGGACGAGCGGATGCCTCCTCGGGGGGCTCGGATATTGATATTGTGAAGTTGGATACGGCGCTGCAACTGAAGGCGCGGGCGACGGTGAAGGGCCTGAACAGCAACGAAGGCTATGGCATTACCGCCGACGAAGCCGGCAACGCTTATGTCACGGGGTCTTACGGACCCGCCTCGGCCGACTTCTTCGGCAGCACGGATTCAGCCGACCGGCCTTACGCCCACTTGTCCGCCTCGTCGATCAGTATCTTTGTAGCCAAGCTTGATCCCAATTTCATTTTCCAATGGGTCAATAAACCATCCGACCCACCGCCATCCTTTTCCCTGGCGGCGAGCGCCCCAAAGGTCACCTGGAGCCCGGGGCTGCAGCGGCTCTTTTGGGTCGGCTATTTCGGCAACAACACGCTCACGCTGGGACAGCCCAACGCAACGATCTCCCTGGTCGGCCCGGAATCGTTCGTGGCCGTGCTCGATCCTGATGGAAAATTTACCGAGCGGGTAAATTTGACCGTTGTTTCCGAGTTCGGCCTGAGCGGAACCCAGATCAAGCCGTTCGGGGGACCTGCATTGAGCACGAATTCGCCAAGGACAGCGTTCAACACCCGACCGCTGATTAAAGGCGCCCAAGTGGCAGTGACCGTGCCCAAATACCTTTATCGGGATGTGCACAGCAATGATATTACGTTCGAGACCCAATTCGACGCATCGTTGATCGAATCGCGAGCGGAGACTCGGCTAACGTCCGAGGGTTACTCCGTGGATGACAACGTGGTAACCGGAACCGGGAACACGTACATCTTCACCCTGACCAAGGACACGATCGTGAAGTTTGGCTGGACCGTGGAGCACGCGCTCCGGATCCAGCGGGACCCGTTCGGCACGGAAGGAACTGACTCTCCAGACACCCCCGGCCATATTCTTGGCCTCAAGTCCGATGCTGCTGGCACCCCTGAGCCGGATGTGAATAAACATTGGATCCTGCAGAACCAAGAGGTTATTGCCCAGATCAATGCGGAGGAGGCGGACCTCGCCTACGTGGCAAAGGGATTGCCGATAAAATACGTCGTTACCGGGTATAACGCTTTTGGCCCGCCCAACACGGCCGGGGCAGCGGGGCAGACGAATTTCATCCCATTCGTGGGGAGCGATCGCCGCTTCCAGATTTCCGCTTTCACAATGACCGGGCCAGCAGTGATCCGCTACGTTTGGAAGCTCAAGATCGGCATTCAAGTCAATACCACTGGCTTCAAGTCGGCCGGTTACCCTTTAATTTACGTTCAGAATGATCCAGGCAGCCAGCCTCCTACCCAACCCGATGGGGCTGGGAGCGGGATCTTTTACTTCGATGAGAATAGCCGTGTGCAGGTTGGAAGTTTGGCGAGCGAAACCGCGTTGCAACTCAAAGGCTGGCTGAACGGCGATGGCATATTTGCCTCCGCGGGCAAGACCAATACCTTAACTGCTTTTACTCGTCCAAGCACGAACGGCATTAAGACCTATCTCGGACAATACGTCGATAAACTCACCCGGCCGGGCAGGGTGATGTGGGATTATGGAGACCGCATCTTCGACGAGACGGTGTACATTGGGAATCCCCTGACGTTCGGAACTGTCAGCGAGGGCATCAAGCCACTCCTGATTATGGATCAAGCACCCGACCGGGCGGATATGACCGAAGGCCCGCAGGGTAGCAGTTCCAGCGACATGGCGATCTGGGATGCCACCGGGAAAAAGTATTACCCGTTGCGGCCAGGTATCCTTACTTCCTATTGGAAGATGACGAGTGATCCGGAGGACCGGATTATCATTCGGATTACGATTAAGTACGCGGACGCGCCGCATTATCGGCATATCGCGAATACCCCGCCCGTGAACCTCGACCCCGCCACTAACGACCTGGTGAGGTTTAAGGAGATGAAATATACCGAATCGACTACGGGCGCCGGAGTGGACAGCAGCGGAATGTTTACGGCAACGGGCAAGGGAAAGACCGTCCTGCTTTTTGGCATGGTGAGCACTCTTGCTCGGCAAGGCCAATTGGAAACTTTGCGGGTGAGGGTGGTTGAAACCAAGAATTGGAACGATCAATTCCTGGCCGCACAGCCAGCGGACATCGGCCACAAGATTACAAGCACCTACGACACGGCACAGTTGGATAGCGGTTTCATTGTCTTTACGAACGCCCGCTATAACCCTTTCATTTATGATCGCGAGCACGTGCGGGGGCCGATCATCCCGGTGAATATTTTTCCGAACGCCACGGAAGCAAATCGAGGACAATTCGTGGTGGTGTGGTATGAAAACCGGGACAAGATTCTTTGGCCCTATCAACCCGCCCGCTACGATCCAGTGTGGCCGACGGCCGAGAGCGGCTTGCAGCGAATCGTTATCGCCAGTCGCTATGGCAGTGAAAGTGTGGCGAGCAATGGCACTGACCAACTCGTGATGCCCGCCACGGGGACTGCTCCGAATGTCATCCCCGAGGAGGCCAGCTACAATCCTGTGCGCTTCCAACAAGTCAGGATCTACAATCAGCCGGCAACCAATTTCCCCGGCTACAATCCCAACGAGGAACACGCCTTGGTCGCGCCATCATTGCGATATGCTGATGTGTCGCCCAGGCCCGTGGCGGCTTACGCGCTGCGCGACAACGACCTGAATGTTACGAATCGGGATGCCAGTTACACCTCAGACCCGTACGTGCTAGTGCAGTTTTTCGATGCAATAGACAAAGAATTCAAGATGAAAGTTTA
>JAQGOV010000516.1 GCA_028293425.1 Verrucomicrobiales bacterium | reverse complement strand
TCAGACTGTTCCCGCGGTTCGGGTTTCAAAATCATCACTGAAACGAAGTTCACCTGAAGATTTCCCATGCCTTGAAATGACTAAAGTATCTAACAGACGAGGTCAAATTGACATGTTTACAAAGGATAGCAATGATTATGTAAATTTATTTTTCATCAGAAGCCAGTGGTTTGTGGGAAAGCACTTTAATTTCCCGGCAACTCCCGATAGGCTGGTAGGCATGCGCAAGCAATACTCTCACGACACCAAAGCGGGTACGTTTTACATCGGTGAGGTTGATGGGCGCACCCACGTGATGTTCAACGAGGTAAGCCTGGGAAAGTATCCGAGCGCCAAAAATGCGGCCGAGAATATCGCAGGAGGCTATGCTTTTTCTCCGCCAGCCGGATTGGATACATCCAAACTCGGGCTTCCGCGCAGCCTAAACGAATGGCACCGGCTGGATGATTTGGGAATAGCCGGTCTTCAGCCCACGACTGAGTTCCTGAGTTAAGCGGGGATTGGGGCAAACCTCGATAGCCCGGGCAGGGCCAAATGTATCCCAATACTGAGAGTCTAATCGACCTGTGGGATCAAAGGCTTCGCAGTGCGTTTTCAAACCATCCGCCGAAACCCCTGTACAGCAAATCAGGCCAAAAAGGCATTGGCAAATTGAGGATCTCCATTGCAATGATTGCACATGAAGTGGTTTTGTTTGTTTTTGGGCATCTTGACTTGCCTGCCTGAAGTTTTCGGGCAGCAGGTAGTGGTGAAGCCCTACATTCAACCGAGCTATAACAAAACCTCCCCAGAACTAGATGAAAGGCTGATTGTTTGGTTTACGGACCAGACCCCCGGCGATTTTGAAGTGGAATATGGAGTGAAGGGAGATGCCGTGAGGACCGTAAAGCCGCAGCGGCAGCCGCTTTTCTTTGCGCCCGCACCAACAGGCGCAAAGCTGGCCAAGGTCGACAGAAAGCTGGCCGCGGAGGAGGGCGACAGCCTCTCAGAAACCAATATGGTAGACGAACCAGTGCCGCTCATCCCGGAGAGGGATCAGTATTATTTCAAGTATGTGGCCACGTTGGACAAGCTCCCGCTCAATAACGACATTCAATATCGAGTAAAGCTGCGAAATCAAGTGGTACGGGAGGCAACGTTTTCGAGTCGAGCCAGCGCGGAGCAATCGATCCGGTTTGTGATGGTAGGGGACCTGGCAAACGGGAAGGAATCCCAGAACGAAATCGCTTATCAGATAAATGCCGCGCGTCCGCAATTCCTGATTCTTTTAGGGGACATAGTTTATTCGGCGGGGCGCATGAGCCAGTACATGAACCATTTCTGGCCGACCTACAATCAGCCCGCAGAGGAGGGACCCAGGACGGGCGCGCCGCTGATGGCTACAATTCCCATTTATGCCGTGCTTGGAAATCACGATGCAGAGGAGGCGAAATGGCCTGATTATCCGGATGCGCTCGCGGCCTATTTCCTGTTCTACCCCGGCGGAGAAGGTCCCGGGTTGGGCCCATGGAACACGCCGCTCGGAAAGAATCCGGCTGGCGCCAGCGCATTCCGGCGGGCCGTGGGCAAGGCATACCCCGGTCTTGCGAACTACTCGTTCGATTACGGTCCGGTACATTTCCTAATCCTGGACAGTAACAGCTATGTGGCGTTGACCAATGTGCCATTGGTGCGCTGGATTCAAAGCGATCTGCAAAATTCGAAAGCTCGTTGGAAAATAGTTTCTTTTCATGCTCCCGCTTTCCACACCTCCAAAGAGCACTATTTCGACCAAAAAATTCGCAGGCTTGAGCCAATTTTTGAACGCACCGGGGTGGACCTCGTTTTCTCGGGGCACGTGCATAATTATCAGCGATCAAAACCGCTGCGGTTTGCTCCGAACTCCAATCAGTATTTAAGAGCAAAGAACCGAGTGGACGGAGTTTTTCATATAGATGAAGCCTTCGATGGAAATTCCAACACACGCCCGAACGGGATCATCCACATTGTAAGCGGCGGGGGAGGAGCAAGTCTGTACAGTCCTAGCTTTGAAAAAACGGCGGATTACTTGCGGGAAAGATTTCCGGGAAACTGGGCGCCGTTTACCGCGAAATACTACGCCACGGAACATTCATTTACGCTGCTCGAGGCTGCGCCCAGGCATTTATTGCTGCGCCAACTGAACGCAAAAGGGGAAGAGGTTGATCGGATGCTCATTACGAAGCAGTAAGCTGGCGCTTGCGCGCATAATTGCCCAACCCACTCCGCTGCATCTTTACACTGCCGGAACCACTTATTCGAACCACTTCTTTTCCCTGGCCTGGGGTGTTGATACCGGCCGGAAAAGGTTCAGACCCCATATTTCTTCGAAAAGAGTTCCATAATCTGGAGTTCAGTCAGCAGACAGCTTGAATTCAAGCACTCCTGTTGCCGTGCAGAAAACAATTTAGAGAAGGACGTACATGAGAACTGCAGGTTTACGGAGGGGAAAAGGGCCGTTGGTTTGGTTTATTTGTTGGATTTCACTTCTGGCAACCGGGAGTCCATTGAGCGGCCTGGCTGGAAGCCCACCCAATGATCAGTTCGCCGGTCGCATCAATTTAAGCGGCACAGATCCGCAAGCAACTGGCTCAACCATAAACGCGACCGTCCAAGCCGGGGAGCCGGCGCATGGTGATTTTCCGGGAGGAGTTTCGGTTTGGTGGTCCTGGACGGCGCCTACCTCCGGCGATTGCTCGATTACTACAGAAGGGAGTTCCTTTTATACCTTGCTGGCTGTATATTCCGGAAACTCCATTTCCAATCTGGCGCGCATTGCTACGGCTTCGCTTTTTAGTGGTGCGAACGGCACGAGCAAAACCTCCTTTTACGCCATCCGCGGGGTGACATATGCCATCGCGGTGGATGGGTACTATGGCGCAACCGGACAGGTGCAATTGATTCTGCACCAGGATTCGCCCGCGCTGGTTAACTCGTGGATAAAGTTCACGAGCGGAAACTGGGAAGAAAATTATTGGTCATTGAGCATGCAGCCGTCTTCCAGCCAATCATTGGTTTGTCTCACAAACACGGGGTATAAGGCCTTGACCATCGGAGCGCAAACGGTGTCCCAGGCGCCATCCTCCCTGGTCCTGAGTAATCTCTGCCTTTCCGCGCCAGCCAGCTCATTCAACACCCTGCTGCTGAATTATAGCGGCCCAGGCAATCCGCTGCGGGTACGGGAAAACATGGTTGTGCAAACGAACTGCAAGGTAGCGCTATTTTCGGCGGGCTTGCGAGTTGGCGAAGGAACTTCCGGGGGCTTGTACCTGGGCGGCACGATCAATCATTCTGACAACTCCGATGCATTTTTCCAAACGGCCCAAATCGGTTATGGACAGAGTGGAGAGTATGATTTGACCAATGGCACGGTGACCGCCGGAGAACTCATTATTGGCGGCGGAGCGCCGGGGATATGGAATCAACTGGGCGGAAGCAACCGTGTGCTTGGCTTTTTGGCGATTCGCAACGCGGGGGGTTTCTATAACTTGAAAAGCGGGTCCGTTAATGTCGGGAGTCTTCAGGTAGGGCAGGGGAGCGGGGCCGGGGGAGCACGATTGCAGCAAGGGAGCGGTTCGCTGGTGGCGAGCAACTGGCTGGCGGTAGGAGATGTTTCCTATCTGAACGGTGGAGCGGGCATCTTTGAATTGCAAGGAGGGACGGTGAGCACACCAGTCTTGAGCGGATTACGCGGCAGCTTTGTGCAAACGGGCGGAACGAACTCCACGACCACCTCGCAGTTCGGCGGCTCTGATCCCTTTGTTTATAACCTGACGGGGGGAACCTGGTTTTCCTCGGACGATTACCTGGGATACCATGGGGCCACAGTGGTGAACCAAACAGGGGGAAATCACGTGGTGACAAATTCGTTGTATATCTTTGCCTATGGAGGATACGAAGGCCAAGGGGCATACAATCTGACGAACGGGAGTTTGAAAGCTTCCGCGCTTTACCTGGGAGCCAAGGGCACATTGAACCAGGCTGGCGGAACTATCGCGCTCAATTCCACCTTAGGGGTCGGCAATGGCGGGACCGTGCGACTGACCGGAGGAACCATCACTGTGCCGCGAACATCCCTCGGAGATTCGGCGCTCCAGGACTATCCCATTTTTACCCACTCTGGCGGCACCCATAATATTTCCAGCGAGCTGACGCTGAATGCCGGCACCTATATCCTGAAAGGAGGATTGCTTATCGCAAGCAACATCACTCTGCTATCCGGAACGCTCACGAACAATGGAGGGAGCATCTCAAACCGAGGAAGGTTTACCTTTTCGGGCGGCGCTTTTTATCCGGGCTCCCAAAACCAGCAGCTTGGAAAAATAGTGGTCGACGGCCATGCGAAGCTGGACTTTTCAGGCGGGGCGTCCGTGGTCCGGTTCCTGGCGAGTTCGGATGCGAACTGGTATGACTACGGACTGCTTTCCATTGAGCATTGGATTGGCCTGGTAAAGGGAGGAGGCGCGAACCAGATGCTTTGCGGCACAGCGCAGAATGGGCTTTCAGTTCAACAACTCTCAAAAATTGTATTCCGCGATCCGGCAGGGCTGCCTGCGGGAACTTACCTTGCGCGCATGCTGCCGACAGGCGAAATCGTGCCTGCAGCGCCGCCCACTCTGAGCCATGCGCGGATGGGCAGCGATTGGGTTTTCACCTGGCCTGCAGGATTCACTTTGCAAACGGCCACCAATGTAACTGGGCCATATGAGGAGGTTGTTGGAGCGACCAGTCCTTTCACGAACGCTGTGGCTGCCGGGCCCATGCGTTTCTATCGGATTTACAAATTCTAAACCAACGCCGGGAGGTCTTGGGCCCATTGTCCCCAATTCATTGGGGCGTACCTTCATTTATGAAGAGCTTATTTTTCGCATTGTTATCAGCAGTGGTTGTGACTGGTTGCTCAACAACGCCTCGCGGCGGAACAAGTGATACGGCTGAAAATGTGGATTACGGTCAGGCTGCAGTGGAGAATTCGCATGGGACGGATTTTGGCCGTGGAACCGATCGGTTCAGCCAAGACAGCTCGCGCATGCTCCCCGGAAAAGAGCCGGATGTTCGGACATTCCGTCAATAACAAAGAGACAATTCGTTGATTCGGGCATGGAGAATGGTTTCCATTTAATCTTCATGCCTTCATTCTTGCCCGCTTCCGGGCAATTTCTATAATCCGCCGATGCTAGACATCAAAGTTATACGTGAAAAACCCGATTATGTGCGGGAGCGGCTTGCGTCCAGAGGGGCAGGGGACGAAGCCAAAGTAGACGAAGTTTTGCACTTTGATGATCAAAGGCGAAAGCTGCTGGCTGAGGTTGAACAGCTTAAGTCGGTGCGTAACCGCGTTTCTAAGGAAATTGGAGCTTTGATGGGGCAGAAGAAGGCCGAAGAAGCCGAGGCCAAAAAAGTGGAAACACGAACTATTGGCGACCAGATTTCGGCCTTGGATAAGCAAGTAGCTGAAGTGTAAACCGGACGCGATCAAATCCTGCTTCGGCTGCCAAATCTTCCCCATCCGAGTGTGGCCGAAGGAAAGAGCGCGGAGGATAACCCGGAAGTCCGGGTTTGGGGGGAAAGGCAAGCCTATACGTTTAAGCCGAAGTCGCATGTCGAAATTTGCGAGACGCTGCAGCTCGTGGATTTTGCGCGCGGGGCCAAGCTTTCAGGCAGCGGATTTCTTTTATATACGAATTGGGGCGCACGCCTGGAGCGAGCTTTGATTCAGTTCCTTCTGGACCTGCACACCCGTGAACACGGTTACACTGAAGTCTCCCCGCCCTATATTGTTGGCCGTGATTGCATGGTGGGGGTTGGCCAGTTCCCGAAATTCGAAGACCAGGCGTATTCAGTCCAGGAAGGATTGGATAAGACAACACTCGGAAAGCTCTACCTGGTGCCGACAGCCGAAGCGCCGGTGGCGAATATTCATCGAGAGGAGATCCTGAAGGAATCGCAGCTTCCCATTTTTTATTGCGCCTATAGCCCTTGTTTTAGAGCGGAAGCGGGAGCCGCGGGATTGGGAACACGGGGCATGATTCGCGTCCACCAGTTCGACAAAGTGGAATTGATAAAAATTGTAAAGCCCGAGAGCGGTTACGAAGAATTGGAGAAGATGGTAGGCAATGCAGAAAAAGTTCTGCAACTGCTGGGCTTGCACTATCGTGTGATTCAGCTTTGCACCGGCGACATGGGTTTTGCCAGCGCCACCACCTATGACATCGAAGTATGGGCGCCCGGCCAGGGTCAATTCCTCGAGGTTTCGAGTTGCTCCAATTGTGAAGATTTTCAGGCGCGCCGGATGAATTTGCGCTTCAAGAATGAAAAAGGAGAGAATATTTTGCCCCACATCCTAAACGGCAGCGGCACGGCATTGGCGCGGCTCTTTGTGGCCTTGGTGGAAACCTGGCAGCAAGCTGACGGCAGCGTGCTGATTCCGGAACCACTCCAGCCTTATCTACGAGCGGATCGCATCCCGGCTCCTGCCCTCTAGAAATATCGTGCCTAGCCTGAGCAACGCGGCATGAAAATCCTACTCGCGAGCACCGAGGTGCATCCTTACTCGAAGAGCGGCGGCCTGGCCGATATGGTCGGCGCTTTGGGCAAAGCTCTGGGCAGGGCAGGGCACGAGGTCGGTTTGGTCACCCCGCTCTACTCGGGGATTTTGGAAAAATTTCCAGAAATCCAGAAGTCGGATATCACGTTAACGCTCCCGCTTGGTCCTGCAACGGTGCGTGCGGATGTTTGGTCGCTTCAGCCCAGTGCAGGCCTGACTATTTACTTTATTGACCAGAGGGATTTTTATTACCGCCCTGCCCTTTACACGGAACAGGGGGTCGACTATGCCGACAACGCAGAGCGGTTCATCTTTTTCTCCAAAGCCATTGCGCACCTCGCACGACACCTGCCGTGGAAACCTGAGATCGTACATTTGCACGACTGGCAGACAGGCCTGGTGCCGGTGTTTATCCTGCACGAAAAACTGACGGAAGGGTGGGGGACCACACCGCACACCTGCTTCACCATTCATAACCTGGCTTACCAGGGACACTTCCCCTCCTCTGACTACGCATTGACGAACCTGCCGCCGGAGTATTTTAACTTCCGCGGGTTGGAATTCTACGCCCACCTGAATTGCATGAAGGCAGGAATTGTATATTCGGATGTGATTACAACCGTGAGCCCGCGCTATGCGCGAGAGATTACCACGGAAGCGTTCGGCTGTGGATTGGACCCCGTGCTACGGCTTCGTCATGAATCGCTCTACGGAATTCTGAACGGCGTCGATTACGAGGAATGGAACACGGAATTTAATAAAAACCTCAAGCACAGTTATTCTTCAATCGCTTTAGAAGGCAAAGCCGCCGGGAAGATCGCTTTGCAGCAGGAATACGGATTGCCCACGAATCCGAACATTCCGTTGTTTTGCAACATCACACGGTTGGCTGAGCAAAAAGGCGTGGACATTCAATTGGGCGCGCTGGAAGAAATGCTGGCTGCCGACATGCAATTCGTGCTGCTGGGCAGCGGTTCACCCGACTACGAAAAAGCCTATGCGCAACTGGTGAAGCGATATCCTTCCAAGGTCGGCGTCCGAATTGGTTTCGACCAAGCACTTTCACATCGCATCGAAGCCGGCGCTGATTTCTTCCTGATGCCATCCCGTTATGAGCCATGCGGTCTCAACCAAATGTATAGCCTGCGGTATGGGACCATTCCGGTGGTTCGGCGAACTGGTGGCCTGGATGATTCCGTAGTGGACGTTGGCGAAGATGCGGAACACGCCAATGGAATCAAGTT
>JAQGOV010000512.1 GCA_028293425.1 Verrucomicrobiales bacterium | reverse complement strand
GGCGATCCCGATGACGAGCAATCGCTTGTCCGCTTCCTCCTTTACACATGCGAATGGGACTTAGAGGGGATTATTGCCAACCGGCCTTTTGCACGCAACGGGGAGAACCACAACCCGGAACGCACCGGGCTCGGGATTGTACGTCGTTTGATAAGTGCCTATGGCGAGTGCTGGACCCATTTGGTTGAGCATGATTCGCGTTATCCCAGCAAGCATTACCTGTGGCAGCGCACCGTGCCTGGCTACGGCGCGGCGGATGAGGCAGTGCGCCTGATTATTCGGGCGGTGGATAGGCCGGACCCGCGCCCGCTCTGGTATTCCGACTGGGGCACCGACACGGGCGCGGCCACCAACAACATGAAGCGCGCGCTGGATCAAGTACTGCGTGAACGTGGTCCGCAGGGTTACGCAAAATTCAAATCCAAGCTGCGCCTGAGCTCGCATGACAAGTTTGGCGAGCATACCACAACCATCGGTCCACCGTTTGCGCTGTGGGTGAACACCTTTGAACCGCCGCTCGGAGGAAGGCGTTGGTATCATCGTTTTTCCGCGCTCACCGCCACCGCGGGAGGATTTGACCTTGCGCGAGACGTCCTGACCGGTCACGGGCCGCTGGGCGTGCTTTACCCCACCAATACCACTCATCGTCAAAAGGAAGGTGACACGATGACCTTTCTTTATCTGATCCCGACTGGCATGAATGATCCCTTGCAACCCACCTGGGGAAGCTGGGCCGGTCGTTATGGTCCGCACGAAAAGTTTCCGGGCAAATCCTATTTCTGGGCCAACCAGGAGGATGGTTGGAATGGTTCAACCAATCGGGACAACACGCTCGTCCGCTGGGCAGTCGCGCTGCAGAATGATTTCAGGGCGCGGCTCGACTGGTGCGTCAAGCCGTGGAATCAAGCGAATCATCCGCCTGTCGCCAAGGTCAAAGGGGCTTTGAAAAGAACGGTCCACCCAAGTTCCCGGGTTTCATTGAGTGCTATTGGATCTTCCGATCCCGAAGGCCAAGCACTGTCGTATCGTTGGGAGGTTTACCCAGAAGGCGGCAGCTACACCGGGTTTGCTCGGATAAACAACGCAGGCGAACAACAAGCCACCCTTGAACTGCCAGACACTCCCGCCACGGGCACCTTGCACGTGATTCTCTCGGTCACTGACAATGGCACCCCTGCCCTGACTCGCTACCAGCGAGTTCTCCTGGAAGTGAAATGAACTTTGTTCTGTGCCTGGTCACACCGAGCCACGCTGCTCCCTTGAACGCATCAATGGCCAGGCTGAAGCCAGGATCCCAACCCCAAGCCCGATGCCAACCAAACCTTCTGTCTGAAGTCCCAATATCATAACCACCGCCTCACCTTGGATCGGTAGAAGGCGAATTCCTTCCCAAACAAAGTTGCGAGCGCTCTTTCTTCGGGATGGATTTGGAAGCGGTTCATGTAAAAGATGAACAACGGAAGGAAAATGAACGCAATCACGTTCGAAAGGAGCACGCCCCAACCTAATAGAACGATCAAAAACCCTAAATACATCGGGTTGCGGGTTCGTTGATAAATGCCGGACGTTACCAGTGTTGTTGCCGTTTGAGGTTTCAAAGGATTCACCGTGGTTCTGGAGCGCCTGAATGAAGTCACTCCCAGATAGCTGATGAGTAATCCGAAGCAGTCGAGAACCGCTGCCACAAGGTGACCGGCCCCGAAAACTCGCGTTAAGTCTGGGGTGGACGCAGCGGCAATCCACATGAGGCTCGCCATGGCGAGCACAACAACAACGGGCGGAACTTTTAATTCGAGTTTGCTCAGCATGAGCTCAACTTTGGTGATCGGCTTTGACGCGCAACAGCAAACCACGTGTAGCCTTCCTCTTCAATCATGGATTGCTCCTCGACGCTGCGCGACGGCCAAAGGGGAGGTCAGGAGTCGCACCTGGCAAAAAACTTGAGATGCGCCTTCTGGGCAGAATTACCCTCTCGCACTTATTGCTAACCGATAAGAAGTTGGATTCACAGACGCCGAGGAGATGGGTTTGGAAATCCCGCTGAAGAAACGGGCTGGTGCACCAGCCAAAGGTTTGACGGATTGAGTTCTTGATCGTTCTGCCCGATTTTACTGGACCGCTTCACACCCTTTAGTCACTGGAGTGCGGAATTCAAATTCACTGTCACCGAATTGAAAGAGAAGCTGCACGTCGGCCAACAAGTTAGCGTGAATGAAATCATATCCCCCGGACTGCGGACTTAAATTGAAGTGCATCCTGTGGGCGATCTGTCCAAAGCAAATCCGAAGTTAAGAGGAGAGAAGTTTTATAGTTTTGAATCAAGATTCTCATTTAGCAAGTTCTCGCTTGTGGCTCGGGCCGCAAGCGAGAATCGATCCCCATTAGCAGGCCGACACACCACTTTATTAACAGGCACCACCGCGAATCGGGCATCTTACATTGACACCTGAGGATTGCTGCCTGTTCACAAGCGGATTCCCCGGAGCCGAAAGCTCATCCTCCCAAGCACTTGCACGCAGCAGGGCGCGAATAACTTTTTTTTGCGACTGAGCACTCGTTGGCTGAGGTTTAGGCAGGCCAAGGAGGGAACACGAATCAAATGAATTCCCTGCTGGGGTTATACGTAGTTATCATGCGATCGATTTGGAAAGGCTCAGTCAGCTTCGGGCTGGTTAACATCCCGGTCGCGCTTTATCCTGCCGTTAAAAAAGAAGGCGTTAAATTCAGGATGCTGCGCAAATCAGATCTCAGTCCCATCAATTACAAGCGAGTCGCCGAAGCGGATGGCCTAGAAGTTCCGTGGGACCAAATTGGCAAGGGATATGAGTATGAGAAAGACCGGTTCGTTTTAATCTCGGATGAGGATTTTAAGGGCGTCGCCAGCGAGGCTACGCAGACCATTCAAATCCTCGATTTTGTTGAGCTGCGGGAAATCGATCCGGTTCATTTCGACACACCGTATCTTCTGGAGCCGCAGAAAGGCGGGCAAAAAGCTTACCAACTCCTTCGCGAAGTGCTGGTTGAAACGAAAAAGATTGGCATTGCCAGGATCGTGATAAAGACGAAAGAGCACCTGGCGGCAATCAAGCCAAATGGGTCTGCATTGCTCGTGCAACTGATGCACTTTGCGGATGATCTTGTTTCTACGGAAGAGCTGCAATTGCCTGCTAAGGAAGAGAAGTTGGACAAGCGCGAAACTGAGATGGCCAAGATGCTTGTCCAATCGATGAGCGCTCCCTGGAATCCTAAAAAGTACAAGGATGAATACAGCGACGCCGTTCTGGAGATGGTTGAGAGCAAGGTGAAGAACGTTGGCAAGGCGTCCGGTAGCAAGCCCCTACGGAAAGCAGGGAGCCCAAAGATCACCAATCTCCTGGATGTTCTACAAAAGAGTCTGCAGGAAGCCAAAGGAGCGCCGCGGAAAAGGAAAGCCGCGTGAATGCCGCCTTTCGCAAAACTCTGCTACGAGATTGCTGCCGTTGCCTTCAGTCGCTGTGCTGGAAAGGCGCCTTTCCAGGAAGCCAGCCGAACATAAGGGTAGTTCCCTCGCATCTCAAGTGAGCCACGTAGTCCCTTTTCTCCTTCCCTTTCCAGGCTTGGCGTCTTGGCGCCTTTGGGTTTAAAAAAATCCAGCGCACGGTGAAAACTGCCGAAAGCCTCCCAGCCCACCACATCAGCCAAGTGCCCCTGCCCTTTTCTGGCAAGCGAACGAATAAAAAGAATCCAGGAGC
>JAQGOV010000511.1 GCA_028293425.1 Verrucomicrobiales bacterium | reverse complement strand
TACTTGCCTTAATCGCCAGCTTCCCGCGCGCTCCGCGCCATTCCTAAAATCTCTTGGTAGGTTCATAGCCGCTTCCTCTTCCTGGGACACTGGTTGACATCCCTAATCCCTTTGGGATTATATGATTCTGTTATTTTGCGTTACCTGAGCGAATTATGAATCAAATGTCCAAAGCCCTTGCCCAGATGGTCGAGGACACCCGGAAAGAGACCGCGAAAGCCAGGCAGGAAACTCCCCTGGCGGAGCTCAAAAGCCGCATAAAAGATGCTCCCCCTCTCATCTCATTCCACGATTCAGTAGCTTCACAGTTTTGCCTGATCGCCGAGGTAAAGCAATGCTCCCCATCCATGGGTCACATGAACCAGGAGAACGTCCGGCTGGCTCCAGAGATTTATCGCGACAGTTCGATCGTTAAAGGCATTTCCGTTCTGACAAACAGCGCGCATTTCGGCCCGGAAATGTCTTTGCAGCGGCTCCGAAGCATCAAGCTCACGACGGGCAAGCCTGTTTTGCGCAAGGATTTCATCACGGATGATTATGAGGTTTACCAGGCCCGTGCTCACGGTGCGGACGCCATCTTGCTCATGGCTAACGTTCTCGAAAAGGATGAGCTCGCACGTCTGCACGACACTGCTCGCGAACTGGGCATGGATGTTTTGTTTGAAACCCACACTCAGGACGAGATTGAGCAGGTCCCTAAGTCCGCGAAAATTTACGGCATCAACTGCCGCAGCTTTAATTCAGAAGGAAAAACTTTTGCGCTCTCCCGCTTCCTGGGTAATTGGTTTGGCTCCCGCAAGGACCTGACCATCGACTATTCCAAATTTGATTATTGCAAGAGTCTCCCGGCCCAATCTCTCAAAATTGCGGAGAGCGGCGTAAAACCGGATCGTTGCCGCTCCGTCCAGGCAGCCGGCTTCAATGCCATTCTAGTGGGAACCTCCCTTCTCATCGGGCCTAAATCAATCAGGCAGGTAATGAGCGAATTCGAAGCAGCCATTTTGGGGTTGCCCCAGGCCACGCCTTCATGTTGTGCTCAAGCACAGCCCATGAATTGAACCGTAGGCGTTTGCGCCTGGCTAGGGCTGAAAGGGATTTAGCAGACGCGTGCGCTTTTGGTTAGGTACCTCCACCGCTTCCCAATCGAGGAAGTAAGAAGATTCCTTTCCCTGAATTTCGCGCATGAGCCGGCTTCGCGCATGGGCGCGTGAGTTCCGTGGCGGCTCCGACATAGCGCTCTCCAAGCCGCTCGGATTCCAGAACCCCTTGGTTTCCGCCATGCACAAGCCGAGACTCCGCTCCGGGTCGATATGATGAAACTCGAGATCTTGCGACTCCAGCCAGGGATGGCCCCATTCAAGCTCTTCGCTTTCGCAAAACTTTCGAAGCAGATGTTCTTTCGTCACCCAATCCACCAGCCCAAGCAGCCCGCTCATATCCGATGCCAGGGCATTGATGACCCGGTTCCATAGCTGCAAAAGTGCATCGGTTTCCTGGTCCCGACCTTTGAAGTGCTGTTTGCACTTGTTGTAAAAGATTTCCATCAGGTCAACGGCATCCGCTTGTTTGCCATCCGCCAGCGACACGCACCACGGAGGCTGAAGCGTGCGGGATAGTTGCCGCAAGGTCGTCACTGCATCCTGGAGCGCCACCGTTGGCAGCGCATCTTCATCCAGCAAATCAAGGACCAGCCGGGTAGTGCCTACTTTGAGGAACAATGTCGCGGGCAGCACATTGCTGTCGCCGTGAATTAAGTGCAGACGTCGATATTGGCGCGGATCTGCCAGCGGTTCATCCCGGGTATTGATGATTGCCCTGTTGTGCTGCACCCATTCAAAGAAATCATTCTGGATGTAATCGGCTCGCTGGCTGATTTGAAACAGCGCTGCTTCCTCGCGCTGCACCACCTCGCCTCGAAAACGCGAAGGCCGGATGGAACCCACCCGGCCTGCACCCGTAAAAAGCACGCGTAGCGTCAGAAACGCGAGCAGCGATAAAACGTTCTTCTCATTAAGGGGCGCTTTTCGGTCCAGGGAATAATTCTCATGACACCCGAAAGTTGCCCCCGTGTAATGATCCACATTGTTGCGAATGAAGCTCACTTTGTCCTGGAGCTTCAACGCCCTCACAGCTTCCTGGAGCAGCAGATCTCCCGCCCGGTCATACCGCACCACGTCCATCGCGCTCGCGCACTCTGGTGTGCAGTACTCCATGTGGCCCATGTCGATGTAGACCCGGCCGCCATTAAAAAGAAACCCGCCGTTGCCGGCTGGCTCGTCCCAGTCGCGATCATGCAGATCAATTAACCCGTAACGATCATTTTCGAACAGCCAATCCCGGATGCGCGGCAGCACATCTTGGATTTGCGCGGGCGGCTGTATCAAACAACCATACTCGGTTTCCAACCCTGTTATCCGTTGGGACATATTGGATTTTCTCTTCAGCGGGTCATCTCCGACGCTTTCAGGGAACGATAATGAACTGGGCCCTTCGCCTGGCGGTCGAGCAAAGCCGCTTCCACTTTCTTGCCTTCAACTTTCCAGTCCGTCTCCTTGGGAGCCTTAAGGTCGGTAAAGGGCGTTCCTTCCACCAGAGCCTTCCAGGCCGTCAAAGCGGCCGCGCCAACTTGAGCAATGGAATCAGTCGTCTTGATCTGGCTTCTGAGCCAATTAGCCGCTTCCTGCTCCTGCTTGGAATCAGAATGCGCCACCAGCACACCCGAGGTTTCATACGAATGGTTCCCATCATAGTGCACGCGGACAAGGACGTCCTCGGCTGCAGTTTCGCCTACCTCGGCAAAGATCGCCTCCACCATGATGGGTGGAGCAAAAATTTGCTCAAAGCTGTTCTTGAGGGTCGTGCTAAGCGCGAAGCTGATCAAACGCCGCAGGGTTACATCCCGCGAGGAGCGGGCGAAACCTTCCATGTGGGCCGCCTCAATGGCAGCTTGGCGAATCTTCTCGATGTCCACCGGGTGCCCCAGCGCGGCAAAACCGTGCCGGTCATAGATCTCGAAAACCTTCGACATCCCCTGCCCTACTCCGATTAGCAGGATGCCTTCCGAACGGCAGAAGGCAAAGACCGGCGTGCCACCCTTCAATTGATCACGGATGTACTCGCGACGATTGGCTATCGCCTCAAGCCACCGATGTGGTTCCTCCATCATGCGACAGCAGCCTCCTTCCAGCACTGTTCCTGTTCATCCATGGCAATATCGCGGATCCCATCGCGGGAAACCAATTTAATAGTAGCCCAGACCTGCCGGTCCGGATGCACACCACCCGTTGCTGCATCAAACTCGGCTGCTGTCATGAGCAGGCGGGTCGCCAGTGCGACGCCCTCCCGCAAAGACATTTCGGCCGGTTTCGGATTCCCCCACTTCTCGAGGAAATGGAGCACACTCTTAATGCTGCCCGAGCCAGAGCCCGATCCAGCGTAGGACGCGGCCTCAAACTGAGCTCCAAGCGGATCATAGAAGTAAATGGCAGGTTTCGCCTTGGGATCATCGGTTTCCACTCCGGCAAAAATCGGCGCAACGATCCCAAAACCTTGCAATGTGGCAGCAAGATTGTCCCGTAACAGCCGTGACAGAGCCCGAATTTTTGCATTCAGGCTCATCGGCTGCAACTGGCTGCGGCGATAATATTCGAAAGCTGTTTGTAAAGTTCGAGCCATCTCAAACGCCGTGGCCGGAACTCCGGCTATGGCCATCAGTGAATGAGAATCCAATTCCAGGATCTTTTCCGTTTTATCAGAAAAAATCACGTTTCCCGCTGTCGCGCGATGGTCCCCTGCGATTATGACGCCCTCCGCGCAGTGAAATGCAAAAACGGTCGTCGCCTGCAAAGGCTCAAGGGCCGAAGATATTGGGGCATTTAGCTGCACCGGCGGGTGCTTGGGCAGCAATGCCAAAAAATCTCCGTTCATTGGCCAGTGCGTTGGCGATAGCGTTTAGCCTGATCGGGATCGACCTTGCGCATGCGCTTGAGCAATTCTTCGGTGCTGGGTTTATCAACCTGGGGCGCGCGCGGACCTTCTCCGCCTCCTCCGCCTCCTCCAGGAATGACCGGCTGTGGTTTTTGAATGCGTTCTGGCATATGTTTTCTCTTTTAAGGTTACTTACTTCACTAGACTACCTTTGCAAACGGCAATTGCGCTAAATCCTCGACCGAATGCGCCGCCGAAATCACTTTTAGGCTCTGCCGAATCACATCCACGTCGAATAGATTACGCAGGTCCAGTTCTATCTTCTTTTGCGCGCCATGCACTAGGATGTAGTCCCACTGCGTCGCTTGCACTGCCGACCCAAATTTCTCAATGCACCGTCCTCGCACCGCCGCCCGGGTCGTCGTCGGCGGACACAGGCTGTGACAGGTGATGTCCTCATATTTGAAGGGCAGCTTGAAGGCGCCCTGATCCATTAACCCGTAAAAAAGGCCCTGTTCCCGATCCAGCAGGTGATAGGACAAATCCAGGCTCCGCAGCCATGGATCTTCTCGGTCCAGCCCTTCCGCATCCCGGAATTGCTCAATTAGTTTGTACTTTGCCGACCAATCCAAGCGGTCAGAGGTGGACAGCGGCTCCTTTTCCAAATCATCCAGAATCTCTTCCCAGGCTGTTTGCACCGCTTTCCAGTCATCCGGGAGCGAAGGACAGAATTCCTTCACCATCTTCAAGTAGGTACGCTGGATCTCAATGGCGTTGGTCAATTTTCCGTTCGCTTCGCGACACTCCCATTTCCAGGTGTTATCTCGAGAAATCCGTTTCAAGTCACCCAATGGATCAGCCAGAATTGGAATCTTCACCGTGGCAGCACCGTTAAGCAACGCCTGCAGCACCAGCCCTGTCGTTCCAATTTTCAGGAAATTTGCATAAAGCGACAAATTGGAATCTCCAATAATTACATGAAAACGGCGATACCTTTCATTATTCGCATGCGGCTCATCGCGGGTATTGATCAATGGCCGCCGCTGCATCGTATCAACGCTTTGCAGCTCCGAGAAAAAATCGCTCCTTTGCGAAACCTGGAAACCAGGTTGAAGAAACTTGTCTTCTTCTTCCCAGCCATATTTGCCAGCTCCCGCGAAAATCTGCCTGGTCACAAAAAACGCAATCACGGACTGGCTCAAGGCATCCCATGTCAGGGTTCTAGGCATGAGATAGTTCTCATGGCAGCCATAGCTGTGCCCGCGGAAGTCCGTGTTATTTTTGTAAAGGTGAACCGGGTTGTCCGAGTTCTGGCTGAGCGCCTTCGAACAGGCAATCAGCACGGCGTCCCCGGCATAATCCTGCTGCAACAGTTCCAGCAGCGTGCTGCACTCCGGCGTGCAATATTCCGGGTGCGCATGGTCGTTATAAAACCTGGCCCCGTTGCGAAGCACCAGGTCGCTCTTGATCTCATGAAAGGTGAGCGTCCTTTGCGCATCTTGCGCGAAGTAGTTCGCCTCGTCCGTGTCTTGAAGCAATTCTTTCACCCGGAAACCGCGCGCATCGCAATGCGGATCCTCGCAACTGTAATCCCAGCGCATACGAACTCCAGGCGCGGTGGCACTTCTCACCAGGGCGATAGACTCGGCAACCACGTCCAACCCTTCAGGCTTTTCCCTCGTGATCCCGATCTCCGTCTCGGTTCCGAACTGTATGTCGATTGGCTTGTTCACTGCATTTTCTATTTGTTGCCTTGCAGTTCGACAGCACTCGCCCTGTGGACCCTTGCGGGTGCCCGGGGAACTTTGGGCTGGGGTTATTTGTTCATGGATGGAATCACTTAAATAGTGCTGGACACGTGCGTTTGCTCGGTCGGCCGGTAAGGCGATAAACGCACTACATTAGACGGATCGAAATCGGTGAGCTTCAGCCAATCTTCCGTGATATCGCTCGGTGGGAACAAATCATTCTCCCGATACTCGTGCTTCAAGGCGCTCAGCAAATCCTCCCGCGTAATCGGCGATTCATTCTTCAACTCGATGGAACGCTTGATCGCATACTCCTTCGCTCGTTCCACGATCGCTGCGATGATCGCGCCGCTCGCCAGGTCTCCACGATGGAGGTAATCATGCCGGCCACTGCGATAGGTGATCTCCAGAAACCGGTTCATCTCGCTCTTGCCATAGTGAGCTTCCACCACCGTTTCCAGCAGGTCATCCCGGGACTCCGCCAGGGGCAAGGTATCGTTCAGATAAATCTTATATATCTCGCGTGCGGCCCCTTTGTCTGGTCGGCGGACTCGAATCTTTCGATCAATCCGGCCTGGACGCAGGATCGCCGGATCTATCAAGTCAGCCCGGTTGGAAGCGATGATCACGACCACGTTTTGCAGCGGCTCAATGCCGTCCATCTCCGTGCAGAACATCGGCACCAGCGTGGATAGGATGTTGCTCCCCATGCGATGCGCGGAACGAGTCCCCAAAATCGACTCGGCCTCATCGATGAACAGGAATGCCAGGTGCCCTTCGGCAGCCTTCTCGCGACATTGCGCGAACAGGTCGCGCACCTGCCGCTCGGATTCTCCAAGCCACATGTTCAGGACCTCAGGCCCTTTCACGTTCAGGAAAAATTCAGGACGATCTTCACCTGTCTCCTCCTTGATCTGGAGACGGAGATTGTGGGCCGTCGCCTTCCCGAGCAGCGTTTTGCCGCAGCCGGGAGGGCCGAAGAGCAGGAACCCTTTGGGAACCGGGTGATTGAACCGTCGGAACAGGTGCGCATGCAGGAACGGCAACTCGATGGAATCGCGAATCGCTTGCACCGCTTCTTCCTGGCCACCAATGTTGCTCCAGGGAATCGGCTCCACCCGGGAAAGGGTTCGATCCAACCGCTTGGCGGTTCCAATCACTTCAATCGCTACCCGTTGGTTGCTGTCCAATCGCAAGTCCAGGCCTGGTTTCAATTTCTCCTTGGCCAGCAGCGAAGACCGCACCACCACCGCGTCTGATACTCCACTCTCGTTCCCGACTCGGATGCGGTTGTCGGAAAGGAGTTCGGTGACGCGCACCACAGGCCCGTTCTTGTCGAACCCGAAGGCATCGGTCACCGCGAAAGCTTCGTTCAACAAAACTCGGGTCCCCGTCTCCATCGCGACTTCGGGCAAAGACGGATCCACATTGCAAATGTAGTCAGTCCCGTTCGCGCAAACCAGCGCTCTGCCTTTCGGAAGCTTTTGTAAAAGCGTCCCCAGGCGGAGCGCCGGTGCGCGTAATTTTTCCACGGCCTCGCTCAGCTTTTCAACAGCACTGCGGGCTTCGTCCTGGACTTCTTCCATCTCCTCCAAACGTCGGCGCAAGAGCGCGATGTCGGAAGGCGTGGCGCCCTGGACAACTAGCTTGTGGGAAATAATATCGAGGAGTTGCAGCGCGGACATCCTCTCCAACTCTACTTCAGGAATGATCTGCTCAATGGGAGGAAAATCCTGTCCACTCATCCCTCCTGGAGGCTGCGGTCGGCCTTTATTGGACTTGTTCACACTTCGACTATACGACACGGGTGAATGTTCGCAAACTGCTGACGCTCAATTTCGCAGGGGGTTTTATACCTACAGTTATTCTCCGTACTTTCCCACGCTATCAACCTCCCTTTTCCGACATTCGTCGGAGCCATTTTTAACCCTACACATCCACTCTGGTTTAGTTGTCTCATGTCGTTGTTAGTCCACTCGGACTACATCGTGCGTTGAGTCTGCACCTTCCCTTTCAGCATAACCCTTGCCGCGCTATTTCAAGCGCTCAGCGCAATCACTTCCCGACACTCGCATCTGTTCGGTAACGAGGCACCCTAAACCGTTCGGATGTGCCACTGCAAAAACAAGGTAGCGCATGCGGATTCGGGTGTAGAACTGAGCCCTGTTGACTCACCTAAGAAGAAGCTTGCGCGAAAAACATGCGCCAGAAAGTGGCTTGGGGGTGGAACAAATTACCACACGCGTCAATTGCGAGCAGGCCCTTTCGCTGAGTGAAAATTGTTTGCGCGCTCAGCGCAGGAACTTTGATTTCTGCACGCTCTGGCTCAAAAAAGCCGGTTTGCGCAAATTGGGGCAGCCAACCTATTTTTGCACGATTCCATTCTCCAAACACTCCACCCTATTCTGCAGTAGATCCTGGGCGAGTTTATACCCCAATCGGTCCGTATTATTTCGGATGCCTTCGAAATACCTGTCTATGCGCAGCCGCGCTGAGTGACAAAAATAATCTGCGATCTTCAAAACTTCTTCCGCTTCTTCACCCTTCTCGTGCATGCGTTGCGCACGTGCGCAGGTAGCGGAAATAGCAAATATTTCCGTCCCGATGTCCACAAATCTCCCCAGCAGTACCTGTTGCTTCTCAAGCTTGGGACCAAACTTTGCCATCGCATGAAACAACTGCCGGGCGAGCCGTCGGGTAGTTTTGGCCGAATACGCCATATGCTTCCTCAATGCAGGATGCATCCCGCTTCCAACGCCAAACGTGGGTAACCATTGCCGCGGATACCAAGTGACATAAAACGTTCCCGCTCGGAGCGCAGCTTTCAAGCGTTCGCCTGGGCTTAATTGCGAATTCAACGCTGCCCCGCTTACTTTCAGATGCGGATCCAGCGCTTCACGCGCGATAAACAACCGCATGATTTCACTCGATCCTTCAAAAATCGTATTAATGCGGCAATCCCGCATGAATCGCTCCACCGGAACCGGCTCCTCTCCTCTAGCCTTCAAGGAATCCGCGGTCTCATAGCCCCTGCCACCTCGAATTTGCATGGTTTCGTCCACAATCCGCCAGCCCATCTCCGTGCCCCACAGCTTGCACATGGCTGCTTCGAGCCGGATGTCTGCTTTTTTGTCCCGATCCACCAGGCTCGCTGCCATCAGCGTCATGGACTCCATGGCAAAGGTGTTCGCGGCTATCTGGGCAATCTTGTCCGCAATGGCCGCATGCTTCCCAATCGCCGCGCCCCATTGCACCCGTTCGCCCGCCCACTTCCTCACGATCCGCAGGCATTGCTTGGCCATTCCCACGCAGGCCGCCGGCAAGGTCAATCTCCCCGTGTTCAACGTGCTCAGAGCCACTTTCAGCCCTTTGCCTTCCTCCAAGATAATATTCTCTCGCGGCACCTTTACATTGGTGAATTTCACCACCCCATTGTAGAGCGCCCGCAAGCCCATAAAGTGGCAGCGATGTGTCACCTCAACGCCCGGGGTATCCATTTCTACAATGAAGGCGGTCACCTGGTTGCGTGGCTTTCCCTTGACTATCTTGGCAGGCGTCTTGGCCATCACCACAATCACACCCGCCTTGACTCCGTTGGTGCACCAAAGCTTTTCACCATTGATGATAAAATGCTTTCCATCCTCAGTGGGCTCCGCCTGGGTTTGCATGGTTGCCGGATCAGAGCCCACGCCTGGCTCGGTCAAAGCAAAGGCCGAAATTTCTCCTTTGGCAACTCGTGGCAAATACTTTCGTTTTTGTTCCTCGGTTCCAAACATGATCAACGGTTGAGGCACACCAATCGATTGATGAGCAGAAATCAGCGCGGTCAAATTTCCATCATAGCTCGCCAGCATCATCGCCGCCCTTGAATAGTTGGTTTGGGAGAGACCCAGCCCGCCATACTCCTTGGAAGTTTTGATGCCAAACGCCCCCATTCGGCCCAGTTCATCAATGACCTCCTGAGGGATCTCGCCGGTGCGATCAATCTCATCCGGATCCACATATTCCCGCAGAAACCGTTCGAGCTTTTGCAGGAACGCATCGCCCGCCGCTTTATCCTCGCTACTTTGTTCCGGAAACGGCATGAGCTTGTCCGTCGCAAAGCGTCCCATGAACAGGCCGCTGGCGAAACTTCCTGCTCCGCCTTCGCGCGCTGCCTCGGTCATCTCCAGCGCCGCCCGCTGGCCTGCGGACATCTTTGAGGTATCAATCAGCGTTGCTTGTTCTTCCGTCTGTTTGTTGGGTTCTTTAACAGTATTCATTCCGGGTTCCCTTCTTCTCTGCTTCATCTTAGTCGTAATCCTAATCGCCCCCTCAGTTTCCCTTTTCCGGGTAAAACTTCCTTTCATTCGCCGCCATCAGTTCCAGCAGCGCGCAAGGCGCAAAACGCTCGGCGCCCTTGGCTGCCAGCCGTTTCATTTCCTCCGTCACCTTTTGAATCCCCACATAATCCGCAAACCGCAATGGCCCTCCCAGGAAAGGCGCAAAGCCCGTCCCCATAATCATTCCGAAATCCACGTCAGCCGGTTCCATCACGAGTGATTCCTCCACGCATCGTGCTGCTTCGTTGATCATCAGCATCACCATCCGGGTTCTCAGCTCTTCCCGTGGCAAGCCCGACGCCGATGTTTTGGTATGGAACCCATCAA
>JAQGOV010000254.1 GCA_028293425.1 Verrucomicrobiales bacterium | reverse complement strand
GGCAGGACGGGGGTGGTGGCGATGGAGATTTGCGGAGGCCGGCCCTGCAGCACCGGAAGGATTGGGCGGACCTGGCCGCCGAGACTGATAGTAACAGATTGAAACACTTTATCGCCAGGATTCACCTGCGCCGGTTTCGGCAGGCGCTGGGGCGTGCAGTAGGTCTTGAAGGAAGCATCGCTCCAGTTCCGCTGGTCTTCCATTTCAAAGATGGTGCCTTCGAATTCGATGTTTGTCTGAATGCCGGGAACGGCTTCGTAGGTGAGGGATTTGATGTCGAAGAAAGGCTGGTGGGGTGAAATAAATTTGGGGAACACACCTTGTTCCTTGGAGCCATCGACGTGGGTGACGGCACAAGGTTTGCCGCTGCACTCGGTGATGGGGTGGAGCAGACAGATGCCGATGCGGTTGCGCCTAAAACTTGAGCGAGATTCGCCATCGAAGGTATAGGTGACCTTCCCCGAAGCATCGCCAGTGATGGTGCCGCGCCAAAAGAAATCCACAGGGTCGCGCTGGCAAGCTACGTCAAAATTGAGTTCGAAGGAGTCGGCCTTAATCTCTTTTCGCTGAATGGTGACAGCGGGCAGGATGGTGCTCCAATTCTCATCTCGGACCGCGGCGTAGATGGCTCGCACGGTTTCGTGATCGCCCAGGCGAAGCCATTTTAGGAAGGCAGTTTTGGGGTCAAACCACATGGAGAGCGGACCGGCTTTGAGCTCGATCAGGTCGGGCTCGAGGGTTTCGGTTCCGGAGTAGAGGATATTTTTGGCCAACATGATGATCGTACGTTGCCCAAGGAAAGCGAAAAGAGGAGAGATTGTAAAGGAGGAGCGACCGGGGTGTGACGGGACGGTTATGATTAAGATTCAGAAGGGAATGGGGGAACAGCCTCGGCACGGCTGCTACACTTCCCTGCCCTTCTACCTAACTCAGAATATCCTTCACGACGCTGCCGTGGATGTCGGTGAGGCGGAAATCGCGGCCTTGGAAACGGTAGGTGAGGCGTTCGTGGTTAAGGCCAAGGCAGTGCAGGACGGTGGCGTTCATGTCATGGATGTGGACGGGGTTCTCCGCCACGTTGTAACAATAATCGTCCGTTTGGCCGTAGCTGATGCCGGGCTTCACCCCGCCGCCGGCCATCCAGACCGAATAACAGCGACCATGATGATCGCGGCCGTAGTCGTCCTTGCTGATCGGGCCCTGGCTGTAAACTGTGCGGCCGAATTCACCGCCCCAAATGACCAGGGTATCGTCCAAGAGACCACGCTGCTTCAGGTCCTGGATCAAACCGGCGCTTGCCTGGTCGGTGTCCATGCATTGTTCCTTGATCCGCTTGGGCAGCTTGCTGTGCTGGTCCCAACCACGGTGATAAAGCTGGGTGAAACGAACACCGCGCTCGGCCATGCGGCGGGCGAGCAGACAGTTGTAGGCAAAAGAGCCAGGTTTTTTCACGTCAGGTCCATACAGATCCAGCGTAGCCTGGGGTTCCTTGGAAATGTCCGTGAGATCCGGGACGGATGTTTGCATGCGGTAGGACATTTCGTATTGGGAAATGCGGGTGTTGATTTCCGGGTCAGCGAAAGCCTTGAACTGTTTCTGGTTGAGCTTGGCAATGCCGTCGAGCATGCGCCGGCGGCTCTGTGCATCGATGCCGGAAGGATTGGACAGATACAACACCGGGTCGCCCGAACCGCGAAACTGCACTCCCTGATATTCGGAAGGAAGAAACCCGGAACCCCAGAGGCGGGTGTAAAGCGGTTGATCGCTTTCTTTGCCGCTGGAGATCATCACGATAAAAGCGGGCAGGTTGTGATTGTCCGTACCCAGCCCATAGCTGAGCCAGGAGCCCATGCAGGGACGGCCCGGCTGCTGAAAACCGGTCTGGATGAAAGTGATGGCTGGATCGTGGTTGATCGCTTCCGTGTTGACGGTTTTAACGATGCAAATGTCGTCTACGATCTTAGCGGTGTGCGGCAAAAGTTCACTGATCCAGGCACCGCATTTGCCGTGTTGCGCGAACTTGAACTTGGAGCTTACGACCGGAAATTTTGATTGTCCGGAGGTCATGCCCGTGAGGCGCTGGCCCATGCGGATGGAAGCGGGCAATTCCTCGCCGTGCAACTTTTCAAGAGTGGGTTTGTAATCGAGCAGGTCCATCTGGGCGGGCCCGCCGGCCATGAATAGGTAAATCACCCGCTTCGCCTTGGGAGGGAAATGAGTTTTGCCCAGAGTAAATGGGCCTGGCTCGGCCTCGCCCGGCATGGCTGAGAGGAGAGAGGGATTCAGGATCGAACCGAGGGCGGCCAATCCAATACCAGCCGCTGCGCGGCCGAAGAAATGGCGTCGGGTCAACAACAGACTGTGTTCGCGTAATGGGTCCATAGAGAAAAGGATTAACCTTTGGTCAAAGTTTCGTCCAGGTTCAGGAGCATGCTGGCAATGGTGGACCAGGCGGCCACTTCGCTTTTGTCCAGCTTCGGGTCGGTCTGGAAAATACCGATTTTCAAAAGGTTCTCAGCCGCCGCGGGATCTTTTTGGAAGGCGGCAAACTGTTGCTTGTAAACTTCGGCCAAGACCTTGATCTCATCCGCTTCGGGCTTGCGAGCGGTGGCAAGGCGGAAACCGTAAGCGATACGGCTTTCGATCGTTTTGCCGCCTTCCAGCATCAGGCGCTGGCCATAAGCGCGGGAAGCTTCCACGAACTGGGGATCATTCAAGAGCACCAGTGCCTGCAAAGGGGTGTTCGTGCGCGGACGCCGTACCACGCAATATTCACGCGTGGGGGCATCAAAGATCATCATGTTCGGCGGCGGGCTTTGACGCTTCCAATACGTGTAAAGGCTCCTGCGATATTGGGCGGTCCCTTTGTCCGGCACATACTTTTGCGAGTTGTTGAAGGAGACTGCCTCCCAAAGCCCCGGCGGCTCATAGGGTTTGACGCTGCGACCACCTTGCTTATCGAGCAGAAGGCCACTGATGGCCAGTGCGGTATCGCGAACGGATTCGCCATCCAGCCGGAACCGGGGTCCTCGGGCGAGGAGACGGTTCTCCGGATCTCTGGCCAGAAGTTCGGGGGTGGCACGAGAGCTTTGACGGTAAGCGGCGGAGGTCAGGATCATCTTCTGGAGCCGCTTCACATTCCAACCGTGCTCCATGAAGTCCACGGCCAGCCAATCAAGCAAATCTGGATGGGATGGCTGGTCGCCCTGCACACCGAAGTCTTCGGCGGTTTTGACGAGGCCTATGCCAAAGAACTGCTGCCAAAGCCGGTTGACCGTGACACGGGCCGTCAGCGGGTTGTTGGTATCGACGAGCCATTTGGCCAGTCCCAGCCGATTGGTGGGTGCGCCTTTCGGCAACGGAGGCAGAATCGCGGGGACGCCTGCCTGAACCTTGTCACCTTTTTTGTCGTATTCACCACGAATCAGGATGAACGTGTCGCGCGCCTTATCCATTTCCTTGGCCACCATCGTGGTGGGAATGGCCTGGTCAAGCGCGGTATTTTCCTCACGCCACTTTTCAACCTTATCGAAGGTTTCCTTGAACTCGCGGGAATTCTGTCGGCGGAAGTAATTGCGGGCCTTGGTCTGCTGGGCGACGCTGAACTTTTTGGTGGCCGCGAACAGTGCCGCAATGTCGGCGGGCACGGTTTCCTTGTCCCCCAAATCCTTGCGGAAGGTGAAGTAGGACTCGCCCTGCTGCGTGACAAATTTGAGCAGGAGCTTGTTTTCCCCGGCCTTCAGGTCCACGGAAACTTTGTAGGCCCGCTCCGCTACTTTCGGCTTAATATTGCGCTCGGCGATTTGCTGGCCGTTCACCCAGAACTTGAAGAGATCATCGGCAGTGATGCTGACATCCATTTTCCGGGCTATGGGGACCTTGATGGTGCGGTATAAATAGTAAGCCCCATGAATGCCATGCAAATCCTGGACAAGCATGTTGTTCTTGCCGTCCTCGAAATCGGGTTTGGCTTTCCATGCGATATCTTCGCGCACTCCTGGGTAAGTTTTCTTCAGGTCCACTTCCTTCTCAGGCTCATAAACCTGGGCGAAGCCAGCGGCCTGGTCGCTGGTTTTAAAGGGACCTATCACCTGCCAGGGTTCCGGTTTAGGCGGTGCGAGAAGCTGAACCAACTCGGAGTTCTGGGCGGCTGAAAGCCGGAAATGGCCAATCGCCCGTTTGCTGGCGGACGCTTCATACCTCAGACGGACATGAAGCTGAGCGTTGCTCTTGATGTTCAGTGGGTCCGCCGGCAGGAAAAGGGCTGCATGCGGCTCTGTCAGGCCGGCTGGATCTGCCTGCCATCCGGTCTCAGGTTTATCATCAATCGCTTTGGCTGCATCCGTCGTGGCATCCTTGCTTGAATCAGCCAACGCCTGCGCGAATTTAATTTTTTTGGGTTTACCGGGCTTGCCGTCTTTCTCGGGATACACAATCTCGGCTTCCAGCTCGGAAAGACGGAAACCGCCATCGGCGGCACGCGATGCACTTTTGAGCGGCAGCGAGTCATGCGGCAAAGCTTCCAGGCGCAACGCGGCGAAGGTTCCCGGCTCCAATGGAATTGTGGCCTCGTAAATGTCTTTCTCGGGATTGAGTCCTGAAACCAGAATGGATTGATCCTCGAGCACCTTGAACGTCACTGCGTTACTGGCGGACTTGAAGTTGGTGCTGCTGAGGCTCGTCCAGCCCGTGGTGAACTTTTCGCGCCATTTGG
>JAQGOV010000459.1 GCA_028293425.1 Verrucomicrobiales bacterium | reverse complement strand
AGCGATTCTGACTGCGGGGTTTTTGTGGTTTGGGGTGGAAGCGAAGGCAGAGTTTGCGGCCCGTCTGAACCAAGTCAAAGAGCCTGCCCTGGCAGAGTCCGTAGTTCAAGAAATCAGGATCGAAGATTCATTCGCCTTGGCGACGGCGAAGATTCGATGGAACGCAGAGAAAGGGCAGACCCTTCCCGTGCTGTTTGAGCCGGCGGTCTTAACCAGGGTCAACTATCCGACGAATAGCCTGAGATTGGTGCAAACAATTTCCAACTCCAAGCGAGTCCACCAGTTGATCGCGGAAGAGACCGGAACCTTTGAAATTGAGTTGCAATATCAGCTCCACACGAGCAAACGCGATGGCGGATCCGGCTTTGCTTTGCCAACCCAGCATGGGTTGGTAAACCGTGTCAGCCTGGTAGTTCCTGAAAGAGACGTGGAGGTGTTTGCTCCAAGTGCAGTGGCAGTACAAAACGAATCTTCTAACACGAATCGAACCGCCGGAACCCTGGTGCTATCACCGGTTTCGGAACCGTGGATTGGCTGGAAACCGCGCAGCCGGGATGTGAGAACAGAGAAAGCGGTTTTCTTCGCGGAGTTCTTCCAACTTTATGTGCCCGCCGCCGGGGTGATTGAAGGTGTGCACCAGGCGCAAATACGACCGGCACAGGGGGAATTGAGCGAACTGGCATTCGATGTGCCGACAGGCGCGACGATTACCGATGTGACCGATAGTTCCGGGCTCGAGGGACAAGGGGCCGCGCCGACAAATGTCTCGATCATTTCGCTGTGGCGGTTCGACCCTGACACACGGACCTTGCGGGTGAGCCTCAATCCTCCACAATCGCGGCCATTTTCGATTTACGTTCGGTCACAAATGGTCAGCGGTCCGCTGCCGATGGAGCAAAAGGCGGGACTGTTGCAAGTCCGGGAAGCGGCAGGCCAACTCGGCGCACTTGGGATTGCGAGCGGCTCCGAGGTGCAACTGGATAATGTGAGCACGGAAGGCTTCTCAGCAATGAACCTGGAAGATTTTCCCGCCCTCACAATGCGGCCTCTGGGAGGGCAGGTGGCAGGGCTGACTCTCCGGCGAGCTTTTCGCTATACCGACACAAAAGCCACCGCTGTGTTGAAAGCTTCCGCCGTGGAACCGGATGTGAGAGTGGAAACACAGGAGACCCTTTCGCTTGGTGAAGACCGGACCGTGCTGGCGGCGAATGCGGAAATCACCGCCACTCGAGCCGGCATCTTTCGAATCAGCTTTGCTTTGCCAGCAAACATGGACGTGGAATCGATCAGCGGCGCCGCTCTCAGCCATTGGACTGAGCTCAAGATTCCGGAAGGCCGGATCATCACGATGCATTTGAAGAGCAAAACGGAAGGGCAACAAGTCTTCGCGATCAGCCTTTCAGGGCCCGGCACAAAGTCCGTCAAAGGGCTCGCTGTTCCCCGGCTTATTTTCCGGGAAGCGAGCAAGCAGCGCGGGCAACTGATGGTCGTGCCGGAACAGGGGATGAGATTGCAAGTGGCCGCGCGCGCCGGAGTGACTCAGCTGGACCCGGAGAAGTCAGGTATTCGGCAAAAAGGAGTGATGGCATTCCGATTGTTGGAAGCGCAATGGAACCTTACCCTGGATGTTGAACAGGTGGATGCCTGGGTTCAAGTGATGAGTCTGCAACATGTGCTGATCAACGAAGCACAAGCCAAGGTCGCTGCCAATCTCCAGTTCCAAATTGAAAACACCGGGTTGAAAAGTTTGCGGGTGCGGATACCCACGAATGCAGAAAGCTTGCGTTTTCGTGGGGACCAGGTGGCCGACTTCCTGCCGATCGCTGGAGATAATCCGGATGGCATGCAAACGTGGGAAGTGAAATTGCACCGGCGTGTAATTGGTAAATTCCTGCTCCAGGCCAACTGGCAAACGCCCGTGGGCGAGGCAGCGACCAATGTGATAGTGCGGGGTCCTCAATCGCTAGACGCAAATCTGCAGCGGGGGTTCCTGACCGTGGAATCCGGAGGCCGGCTGCAGGTAAAAGCCAGTTCTTTGCCTTCATCGCTTCAGCTAGCGGAGTGGCAGAGCATTCCTCGCTATCTCCGACAGGAGATTGAGGCTGCGGCAGCAAATTATACATTCCGAGTTGTTGAACCCGGCTACCAGCTACCGCTGGAGATTGAGCGCCACGAAGCGGCGCGGTTGTTGCCCGCCCGGGTCAATAAGGTGACGCTCACTTCCGTGATTTCGGACGAGGGGGTGATGCTGACCCAGGTAAAGATGGAACTGGTGCCTGGGGACAAGCGGTTGTTGCAATTATCGCTACCGGCAGACGCGCGGTTTTGGTTCGCGTTTGTGAATCAAAACGGGGTGTGGCCGTGGCGCGATGGGGAGAGGATTCTCATCCCGCTCGAGCAGCAATCCCGGCCAGATGCCCCGGCGATTGTTGAGTTGTTCTTCTCCAGCCGGATTGGTGCGGCGGGGAAACGAAAATTGGACCTCGCGCTGTCTGGACCAAAGTTTGACCTGCCGCTGGAGAATATAACGTGGCAGGTTTATTTGAATGAGAAGTGGCGCTTGTCCGATTGGAAGGGCACCCTCCAGTTGCAGCAGGACTCCACGGTTTATAATCCGGTAGCCGTCGACATCTCGTCATATCTACAAAACGAGGTGACGCTGAATCGGGAGAAGACCAAGTCAGCCGAGGAGATGCTCTCGCTTGGGAACACGCTGCTGGAAAGGGGCGAGCCGCAGCAGGCGCGACGCGCATTTCAGTCAGCTTATGGTTTGAGCACACATGATAACGCGTTTAACGAAGATGCGCGTGTGCAACTCCATAACCTCAAGCTCCAGCAGGCCTTGATAGGCTTGAATGTGAGGCAGTCCGGCACGGGTGGGGAAGGGGAGGCAGGGCGGCTGCGGGATTTGCGTGTCCGCAAGGATGTGGCTTACACGCAGCAGGAAGCGAAGCAAATTATGGATGCAAACAGCGCGGATGAAAACGCCGCGATGATGCGGTTGGCCGAGCGCCTGATTCAGCAGCAGGATGCCGCCACCACCAGCCCGACAGCCATTCGGGCATCAATTCCTGAGCAGGGCCGGCTTTTGACTTTTCGCCGCACGGTGCAAGTGGATACCTGGGCGGATTTAAGCGTGCGGTTGGAAGCGACTGCGGCACGGAGCGCGCCTTGGGGAATTCGCGGAGTCATTTTGTGCGCTGTTTTCGCCTGTTTCGGCCTGCTGGCCTGGGCAGGAACGAGGCTGCGCGAGCCCCATCAAACGATTAAAGCGGGTTGACCAAGGCCAGCAAGGCGGGCGTTGAAAGTGGAGAACGAAATGAAGGTTTGGTTCCAATGGTTCGTCCGATAAAAGACCTGTTGCCATAGATGCGGCGGGGGTGCTATGCCTAGGCGTGCACCGAAAACAGATTATGCGAACCATACACTCAGCAAAATTGCTTCTGCTCAATGCCGTTTTGATCGGCGTCACAACCCTGGCTTCCGCGGCTGTCACTCCTCCGGAAGGCTTCACAGCGCTTTATAACGGGAAGGATCTCACGGGTTGGCGAGGTGGTGATACATTCGATCACCGCAAGTACCTGGCTATGTCACCCGAGGAACGCCAAAAGCAGGACGAGAAGTGGACTGCGGATATGCAGTCGCACTGGAAGGCCGAAGGAGACGAGTTGGTGAACGATGGGCATGGAAAGTACGCGACCACGACCAAAGACTACGGTGATTTTGAACTGCTGGTTGATTACAAGACCGTGCCGCTGGCTGATTCGGGCATTTATCTGCGTGGAGTGCCACAAGTCCAAATTTGGGATTACACAGAGAAGGCGAAGTTCAACCTGGGTGCAGACAAAGGAAGCGGTGGGCTTTGGAATAATAGCCCAGGTGCACCGGGCAAGGATCCGGCGGTGCTCGCGGATAAACCATTTGGGGAGTGGAACAAATTCCGCATCCTGATGGTGGGGTCGAGGGTGAGTGTTTGGCTGAACGACAAGATGGTGGTGGAGCATGCCATCATGGAGAACTACTACGACCGTAAAAAACCAGTGCCTGCCAAGGGTCCGATTGAGCTGCAAACGCATGGTGGCGAAATTCGCTGGCGCAATGTGTTTATCCGCGAGATTGGCGCTGAAGAAGCCAACAAGATTCTTTCGGCACACAACAACTCGGGTTTCACACCAGTCTTCAATGGCCAAGATTTCACAGGCTGGGATGGGCCGGTAAGCGAATATGAGGTGAAGGACGGCGCGATTGTTTGCAAGCCCAAGAAGGGCGGCACCATCTTCACCAAAGAAGAGTATTCAGATTTTGTCGCGCGAGTTGAATTCAAGCTGCCGCCGGGTGGCAACAACGGATTAGCGATTCGGTACCCTGGCAAAGGAGACACCGCCTATGTAGGTATGTGCGAACTGCAGGTGCTTGATAATGACGCCACGATGTACGGAAAGTTGGATCCTCGCCAATATCACGGTTCAGCCTATGGAATGGCTGCGGCGGAACGTGGTTATCTTCATCCCACCGGGGAGTGGAATTTCGAGGAAGTGACCGTGAAAGGATCTACCATCAAAGTGGAACTGAACGGCGCGGTCATTCTGGACACAGATTTGTCCAAGATCCATGATTACATGGCCAAGAGCGCGCATCCTGGGAAGGACCGGACGAGTGGCCATTTTGGCTTTGCCGGGCACAATGACCCTGTGGCGTTTCGCGCTGTAGAGATCAAGAAGCTGTAAGAGCGTTCTGGAAATCACTATTGGCCTGAGGGACGAAATCTCTCAGGCCTCTTTTTTCCGCTTACTGTTTTCAGTGGGTGTCATCAGGGAAGGCCGCTTAGCGGGATTAACTTCAATGGAAGTTGAGGGGCTTCCGGAACTTGGCTCAACCGACAGGAAAGACTGCATTGAGGTGCTCAGCTTTTGCCACTTCAGCTTGAAGCTTGTCTGTCGTTAAATAGATCTCAAAGCGCAATTCGAGGGCGAAGGCGACGTGCAGGATATCAAGAGTCCTGGCTCCGGTGGTCTCGGCATGCTTTTCTGATGAAAATCGAGCACGGGAGATAGCTTTCTCCCAATCGGGCGTGCCCTCCAAAAGTAAACCGCGGTTGATTTGCTGTTCCAGGCGCGACAAGGCTGCTTTTCTCTCCCGAAGGATATGCATGCGTTCTCCGGACGTGTGTCTGACATTAATGTCAGAAAGTCAAAAAGCAACAAATCGAGCCCGTTCCGAGTGGTCCGAAAAAAAGCGCGGCATCCATGGGATGCCGCGCTTTGCAAAACGGGGAGAGTTATTTCTCTTGTTTCCAGATCATGTCGGCAACAGTACGGCCGGCAGGGATGAAAGGAAGTACGTGCTCGCTGTAAGGAGTGACGACATCCAGGACGTATGGGGTCTTGGCATCCAGCATGCGCTGCAAGGCGGCTCTGAGGTCCCGTTTGTAGAGGACTCGCTCGCAAGGGACGTTGAAGCTGGTGCAGACCTTTACGTAGTCTGGATAAACCTGCCGACGGTCATCTGGATTGCCGAGGTAAGTGTGGCCACGATTGCCATCGAAGAAATTATCTTCCCATTGCACAACCATCCCGAGGTGCTGGTTGTTTAGAATAATGGCCTTGGCGGCGATCTTTTCGACGTGGGCAGTGGCGAGTTCCTGGACGTTCATGAGGAAGGAGCCATCGCCGTCAATATCGATCACTTCCTTGTCCGGATGCGCGACCTTCACGCCAAGCGCGGCCGGATAACCAAATCCCATGGCGCCGAGACCGGCGCTGGTGATGAACTGGCGCGGGAATTTATACTTGTACCATTGGCCGGCCCACATTTGGTGCTGGCCAACACCGGTCGTGATGTAGGCTTCACCTTTGGTGAGTCCCCAGAGTATGTCGATTACCATCTGCGGGAGGATAACCTGATCTTCGTTGCCTTTCAGATGGTCCTTCATGTGATCGCTATTCACGATCTCCTGGGTGATGCCGTAAGCAAACGGGGCCTTGGCCTTCCACTCGGCAACCTGGTTGTGCCAGCTCGAAAATTTCTTCGCAATTGAGCGCTTGGCAATCATTGAATTCAGCCGGGTGAGAGCATCCTTGATGTCACCCACAACCGCGAGGTGAGCGCGTTTGTTCTTGTTCAACTCGGAGGCATCAATGTCGATGTGGACGATGGTGCCGTATTTGCAGAATTCTTCGAACTTGCCCGTTACACGGTCATCAAAGCGAACGCCGAAGGCGAGCAGAAGGTCGGCGCCGTCTATGAGCTTAACCGAGGGCTCTGCCGGGTCCTTCCGTTGCTTATATTCCCCGTTCACGGCCCAGTTGGCGTAAGCGGCGCCGTGCATGCCCAGCCAGCGGAGAGAAAGCGGATGGGTTTCGGGGAAGCCACCGATGCCCATGAGGGTGGTGGTGACAGGAATTTGAGTGGCTTCAGCAAATTTTCGGAGTTCGTCTGACGCGCCACTGGTGATAATACCGCCGCCGCAGTAGAGAACGGGGCGTTCGGCTTTTTCGATCAGGCCAATAATTTCATTCAGAGCCACTTCATCGGCCAGGCGTTGTGCTGTGTAACCTGGCAGGCCCGCTTTAACGTCTTCGAGTGTGAGCCACTTGGGCTGCGTTTTCGCCTGCTGCACATTCTTCGGAACATCAATTACCACGGGGCCGGGACGTCCGCTCTGGGCAATAAAAAAAGCTTCCTTCACGATACGTGGGATGTCGTTCACGTCCGTCACGAGATAGGAGTGCTTTACGATAGGAAGCGTCACGCCGATCATGTCCGTTTCCTGGAAAGCGCCACGGCCAATCATGCTTTGATTCACTTGTCCCGTAATAGCAACCAGAGGGCAGGAGTCCATGTAGGCATCCGCAATGGCAGTCACGAGGTTCGTGGCTCCAGGGCCGCTGGTGGCCATGCAGACGCCGGCTTTGCCGGTAGAACGGGCATAGCCTTCGGCGGCGAAGCTGCCGCCCTGCTCGTGGCGTGGGAGAATAGTCCGAATCTTTGATTTAGTGAGGGACTGGTGGATTTCCATACTGGCTCCACCGGGATAGGCAAAAATAACTTCAACGCCTTCACGTTCCAACGCTTCCACCAGAATGTCGCGGCCAAACATGACAGGCCCTACTTCGGCACGTTCTGTGGAGTGGTTGGTGGTGCCGGTCTTGGTCATTTCGGTTGTTTTACTCATATTTTCTCTTTTGTCGGCTGGTGGCCTTGGGTGAATAAAAAACCCACGACCGTTGCCAGCCGTGGGTTTTTGTCGAAATTCGCATCATTCTCGACAAGCACCAACGGCTTCGTCGCATACTACAACGACTACCGCTGCTATCGCTTGCCGAATAGGATTCATTATCGGGCCTAAAATAGACTGCTTCAGGTAATTGGGTCAAGCGCCGATTCTTTACCGAATGCTTGAGAATAACGGGATTAGAGATTTTCAAGCTTGCGTTTTTGGTTCCTGACCTGAAGATTTGCCCCTCTTAATAAAACTTATGGAAGCAGAGTCGCCGCAGCAGTCGAGTGTATTTATAAACCTTTTGGGTTGGCTTGAGGTCAACAAACGCAAAGTTGCGATCGGAGCCGGTATAGCTCTGGTTGCGGGCTTGGTGATTGCCTATGTGGCATATGATCAAAGCCAGAAGGAGGTGCGGGCGAGCCAAGCGCTCTCGGAGATTCGCGCGTCCTATAATCCGATGCAGCCAGCGCCGCCCGGACTGGCGGATTCCTATTTCAAGGTGGCCAAGGATTATTCCGGCACCAAGGCAGGCGAGCGGGCTGCCATCATGGGCGCCAGCGCTTTGTTTGTGGAAGGAAACTACGCAGGAGCTCAACAACGATTTGAGCAATTCGTGAAGGAGTATCCAGAGAGTCCGTGGCTAGCGCAGGCCCATTTCGGGATCGCCGCTGCGCTGGATGCGCAGAAGAAGCCGGCCGAAGCTGCCGCTAAATACGAGGAAGTGCGGAAACGGTATCCGTCGGATGCGGTCGCTGACGAAACCAAGCTGGCCTTGGGGCGGCTTTATGAACAACAGAACAAGCCTGAGGATGCCTACAAGCTTTACGATGAATTGGTAAAAGCCAATCAGTTCAGCGGCATTGGCTCCGAGGCTGGTATTCGCATGGCAGACCTGGAAGAGAAATACCCTCAATTGGTTAAGACGAACACTCCGCCTCCTGGAGTGAACCCGATGATGAATCCCACTATCACCCGGAGCAACGTCAACCTGCAAATGATTACAAACAAAACCACGACGGGTGCTACCAATTTGATGAAGCGAGTTTTGACGAACACGGGACCTGTCCCGGGTTCTGGTGCTTCTGGCGCCACTCCTCTCAAGCCGAATACCACAACCCCGGCGCCTCCCGCTAAACCTTAGTCGCCAAAGGCTAACGGGGCTGGCGGGAAAGAGCAGTTGCGAGCATGAAGCTAACAATTATCGGAACCGGATACGTCGGCCTGGTGACGGGTACCTGCTTCGCCGAAGTCGGCCACCAGGTTATCTGCGTTGATAAAGACGCCGAGAAGGTCAAGGTATTGCAAAGCGGCGGCATGCCAATTTATGAACCGGGGCTTAGGGAGTTGGTGGATAAAAACGTAAAGGCCGGCCGTCTCTCCTTCACGAATTCCACGGCAGAGGGCGTCGCTAAATCCGATGTCATTTTCATTGCGGTGCCTACGCCACCCATGTCCGACGGTTCGGTGGATCTGAGCTTCATGGAGGGGGTCTCGCGTGAGATCGCCCAGAACATGACCAGCTACAAGATCGTGGTGGACAAGAGCACCGTGCCGGTTAACACGGGCGACAAGGTTGCGGAAACGATCAAGCGGTATTGCAAAGCCAAGGTGGATTTTGACGTGGTGAGCAACCCGGAGTTCCTGCGCGAGGGATTCGCGGTCGAAGACTTCATGAAACCGGATCGAGTGGTGATAGGTGTGCGTTCGCAAAGGCCAGTGGCCGCAATGCGGAGCACCTATGAACCCTTCAACGCCCCGATCATCGTGACCGACATCAACTCAGCAGAATTGATCAAACACGCGGCGAACTCGTTCCTGGCGCTTAAGATTTCTTACATTAATGCCATCTCCGTAATCTGCGAAGCAAGCGGTGCCAATGTGCAGGAAGTGGCTAACGGCATGGGCATGGACACTCGGATCGGCCGTCGCTTCCTAGACGCAGGGCTTGGGTTTGGAGGCAGTTGTTTCCCGAAAGACTTGAGTGCTTTTATCAAGATTTCCGAACAGCTTGGGTATGACTTCCGGCTGCTCAAGGAAGTGCAACAGATCAACTCCAGCCAAATGGAACGGTTCGTGAAAAAAATCACGGATACCCTCTGGGTTTTGAAGGACAAAACGATCGGGGTGTTGGGTCTGGCCTTCAAACAGAACACGGACGATGTGAGGCTTTCGCCCGCAATTGACCTTTGCCTGCATTTGCAAAAGGAAGGGGCCAAGCTCCGCGTGTATGACCCGCAAGCGATGGGGAAAGCTCGGGCCGTCCTGAAGGATGTAACTTTCGTCGAGGACATGAATGATGTGGCTGAAGGTTGCGATGCGCTTGTCGTGGCCACCGAATGGCCGGAGTTCAAGAATCTCGATTTGGAGAAGGCGCGCCGAGCGCTGACGCACCCTATTCTTTTCGATGGCCGTAATATGTTCGATGTAAAAGAGATGGAGAAGATAGGCTTCATCTACAAAAGCGTCGGAAGATGATCATCGAGGTCGCTGCCGGATTGGTTTTTCGCCAAGGCAAGCTGCTCATTACCCAACGTTATCCGAACGCCCATATGGGAGGCCTTTGGGAATTTCCCGGCGGAAAGCGTGAACCAGAGGAAAGCTTTTCGGACTGCCTAAGACGAGAACTTATGGAAGAATTGGGCATTGAAGTAGAGGTGCTCAATTTAGTGGAAACCATTACTCACGATTATCCCGAGAAAAAGGTCCTGCTTCAATTCTTTCGTTGTACCTGGAGAAAGAACGAGCCGCAGCCTTTGGGGTGTCCTGATTTTAGGTGGATAACACGCGAGCAGTTGCGAGACTTCGATTTTCCTCCTGCGGACGCGCGGTTATTGGAGAAGTTGCGGAGCGAATCGGGAATCTGGATATCAGATTAGGCGGAAGTGGACATGATCAAAATCCGGCTTATTATCGCCTATGACGGCACGGCTTACGCCGGTTGGCAAGTGCAGAAGATTGGGCTTGGGGTGCAGCAAAAAGTGGAGGAAGCGTTTCAAAAAATTTTTCCGTCGGTGAAACGTATTCACGGTTCCAGCCGCACTGACACGGGCGTTCATGCGCTCGGCATGGTGGCGCACGTGGAAATTCCAAAAAAGGAGTTTCGCATGACCACTCAGAAGCTGTCGCTGGCGTTGAACGCACATCTGCCTGAAGACATCCGGGTGGTAAGCGCTTCCCCAGCTTCGGCAGATTTCCATGCCCGCTTTGATGCGGCAGGGAAACAATACCGTTACTTCGTTTGGAATCACCCGGCAATGAATCCACTCCTGCGTCACCAAGCCTGGCATGTGCCCCAAACCTTGGATCTGGCGGTGATGAAGCGGGCTGCAAAACATCTGATCGGGAAACATGACTTTAAATCCTTCGCGGCAAATCGGAGTTACGAAATGGAGTCAACGGTTCGAACTTTATTCCGCTGTGATATCCAAAAAAAAGGCCCTCTGATCACCTTCCTGATCGAGGGTGATGGCTTCCTTTACAAAATGTGCCGCGGCATTGCCGGCACTCTCGTTCAAATTGGCCGTGGCAAGTTTACGGCTGAGGAGCTGCACCGCATGCTGGCAGCAAAAGACCGGCGCGAAGCTGGTATGAGTGCCCCGGCACATGGGCTGGTCTTGTGGAAAGTGTTTTATAAAAAAGGCAAGAAGGGCTCCGACCCTGTCGCTGAGGTGGAACATGAACATCGTCCTGCTTGAACCGGAGATTCCGCCAAACACGGGCAACATTGCGCGGCTTTGTGCGGCTACGAAAACGAAACTGCACCTGATCGAGCCATTTGGGTTTCAACTGGATGATAAACAACTGAAACGAGCTGGAATGGATTACTGGCAGCAGGTGGAGTGGAAACGATGGCCCAACTGGCTGGCATTCCGAGCGCAAGTTTCACCCGATTCAAAGTTGTGGTTGATTGAATCCAACGGTCCCCGGAATTACACTGAGGTGGCCTACGGCCCTGAAGATTACCTGGTCTTCGGCCGCGAAACCGCGGGCCTGCCCAAAAACCTGCTGGGTGAAAACCGGGAAACCTGGTTGCGCATCCCCATGTTCAATCCTGCGTCCCGGTCCTTGAACTTGTCCAACTGCGCGGCGCTGGTGCTGTTTGAAGCACTGCGGCAACAGAGCTTTCCGGGAGAGATTTAAGGCTTTGCCAGAACAATTTCTGCTTCGTCAAAAATATCGAGCACTTCTTCCGGAGAACCGGCACGTAAAAGCGCCTGCCGAATATCCGGTTTTCGGAGGAGCCGAGTCAGGCGAGCCAGTATCTGAAGATGCTGACTGACGGTTGGAGCAATCAGCAGAAACAGAAGGTGAACTGGAGCTCCATCCAATGCTCCATACGGAATCCCCCTGTGATGGCGACCGAAAACAACGACGGGATAATCCGCCAGCCCTGAAATAGTATTACGCGTATGGGGCAGCGCAACTCCGTCGCCGAGTCCGGTGCTGCAGAGCTTTTCGCGTTCGGTTAGCGCTTTGAACAAAGTCTCCTTTGCGTCTAGCCGTTTCTGGAGATACGCAACCTTATCAATTAAATCGCGAAAGATTTGGTCACGGTTCTCAGAGTGCAGATTGAGATCGATACCCCCTGACCGGAGCATCTGGTTCAACACCCCACTCGATGAATTCACCAAAGTCATATTTACCATATATACTATACCATCGAAAGTTTGCGGAACCGGAAGAGTTCTGCGCCGGATTTATTTTCAAAAGAGGTGGAAAATGCTGGTTTACGGAGATCCTCAATTTACTGCGCGTTGCGGGAACCTTCGAACACACCTCGAAAACGTGCTTCGGAATGCGCCGCAAGGTGAAAGTGCTCTCAATTTTTGGAGGATGATCCTCATCCGGTCGGGGCAAATGGAACAAGGCGTTGCCGATGCGCAAGAGGAGGGGAGGATGCCATCAGTGATTCACCAAGCCGAACACCTGACCGATGTCGCAGCCAAAGAATTTTTCCGGGAGTGGTCCAAAACGGCGAGCGCTCAAACGCGTGACGTCTTGCGGAGCGCGAAAGCTTTGAGTGTGGCAGATGAACTGGAGCTAAGGATAAAAGTTCCTGAGGGTTTTGAATTCTATGCGTTGTTTCCTGAACAATATGGTGCTGCCGCAATGTCCTGGGCCAAACAACATTGCCGAGCTGAGTGCAAAAATGTTTTGGTAGTGGGCATCCGCAGCATAGGAACCTCCCTTTCCGCCCTCGTCAAAACTGTGCTTCAGAGCGTTGGTTGGAATGTCCGTCGCCTCACCGTCCGGCCTAAGGGCCATCCTTTCCAGAGGGAACTGATGTTGCGGGCGGATGACTTGGGCGATGCCGCTTTTGCCCTGATTGTCGATGAAGGTCCCGGGATATCGGGTTCCTCAATGGCCTCGGTCGCTGAAGCGCTAGTGGCATGCGGATTCTCGAAATCCAACTTGGCGTTCTTTCCGGGCCACGGGAATGGGCCGGGTCACGCCGCATCGGAACAAGTTCGAGAATGGTGGCGGACGACTCCGCGGTTCCTCACTCCGCTCGAGGAAATGCAATGGAGCGGGAAATCTCTGAAGGATTTGCTGGCAATCAGCAGCCAAACCTTTTTCAGTGATGGAAGGGCCTTCGCAGCTGAGCAAACATTAACTGTTCAGGATGTGACGGGCGGGGGATGGGTATCCCTGATTTTCCCGAATGGTGAGCAGCCGACCGTCTGTTGGCCTTTTGAACGGTTGAAATTCCGTTGTGTGGCGCCCGAAGGCCAGGCAGTGCTGTGGAAGTTTTCCGGGCTGGGCGCCTTCCTCACGACGCCAGCGTTGGACCCGGCCGAGGAAATTGACCGAAAAGGGGAGGAGCCTGATCACTGGTCAGAAGTGCAGAGATTGCAAACCCTTGCCACAACCCATGGCTTTTGTTGCACACCATGGATTATGGGAACCGGCTCGCGTCCGGTGGACGTCAATTCCCACACTCTGCGTTCCATTGCGCATTACCTGTTCCACACTGCAGGGAAGCCCTTAGGTGAAAAGGAAACAGTGGAAGCTCTGGAAGGCCTTAATCACATGCTCCTCTGCAACAGCAGGGAAAAGCTCGGAGACGAAGCCGTCCAACGAGCGGAACGCATCGGGCACTGCGTTCGCTCCCGGACAGTTCTCGTCCGGTTGGAATTGATGCCCGCCTGCTCGGACGGACGAATGGCTCCGCATGAATGGCTCAGGACGAGCGATGGATGTTTAATAAAAACGGATAGCACAGGAAATCTGACGGACCATACGCTGGTGGGCCGACAACCGCTATTGTGGGACATCGCCGGAGTGATTATTGAATGGAAGTTGAGCTCGGACCAAACTGTTTTATTTGAGAAAACTCTCCGGGAACTGGGCTTGGATTGGATGCATGAGGAAATTAATTTTTACCTCGCCGCGTTTGCAGCGTTCAAGTTGGGGCAAGTTGTTTTGTGCCTGCAAATGGGATCGCCTGACCCCGAGTACACGAATAGAATGGAGCGCGCCGTCAGTTACTATTCTTCCAAGCTGCAAACCACCCTCTACCTCGAAGCCGTGCCGTCATTCATCGAGAGCACGCGCGGTCCATAGTCTGTGATGGACAAAACACTCACAGAGGCTGGATCCACCTCAAAGCGGAGCATGTAATCCAGGGGTATGCCAAGGTAATAGGCCAAGGCAGCCCGGATCGGATCGCCATGGCTGAATAAAGCAATAGTTTCGCCGGGAAATTCCTCCCTGAGCTTTTGCAGAAAACCTGCCATGCGTGCTTGAACCAGAATCATCATTTCCCCATTTGGAATTCGGGTTCCGGTGCGGAATGTGTTCCATTGTTTCCACAGGTGCTGACGATCTAGATTCTCCAGAGTAGCTCCGTTCCAATCACCAAACTGAACTTCTCCCAATTCGTTTGTGCTTTGGATTTCCAATTTGAGGGTCTTAGCCAGCGGCTGGGCTGTTTCCATGGCACGTTCAAGCGGGCTGCTGTAAATGCGTTGGATCGGATGTGAACCGAGATAGCTGGCCAATCTCCCGGCTTGTTCGCGCCCTTCCTTGTTCAAATGCACGCCCGTCAGCCAGCCTGCAATACTTTTTCCGAGCATGTCGTTGGTCCCATGCCGGATGAAATAAAATGTGCTCATGTTGTCGCCGCAGCAAGGCTCTCCTCACGGGCGAGATTGGTCAAGTGCTTGCGTTCGACGATATAGCGTTGCACGACTTCCTCGGCAAAGAATGAGAATTCCTCCAGTTGAATCGGCGGGCTCGTGCAATGCGGCGTTCTTCCGCGGGAAGGGGGCGTAAAGCACAAGGTCACGGTGGTATCGAACTCTTCGAGCACCCGCATCTGGTGATCAAACCATTCAAGGGCATTGGGCCGATACCAGTCTGCCCAACTAATTCCAGTGCGCAGCTTCTTAACCCCGAGTTTGCGGAGCCAGTCCACGGCAAAATCCAGTCGATGGTCCTGGAAATGGAACCACTGGCAGATCCCTAGTTCCGGATTGAAATGATCGACCGAGGCTTTTGGCGTTCCATCAGCTCGAATCATCCCCATGTAGAAATGACGGTAATAAGCACTGCCCTCACTTTCTTTGTGCCGGGTGGTCGCCTCCCATTGCGGTGGAAGATCCAGGAGGCTATACCAGAAAATGCGCTCTGCCCGCCCCAAAAGCAATTCCGCTGTGCGCTGAATGCCAAAAACCTGTACCTCATCGGCGCCAAAAGTAGAAACTCCGACCTCGGTCACCCAAATGGGCAGGTCGGTGACATTGCGGATTTCCTGGAGCTTTTTTGGCCAGTCATCAATCTGCCAATGATTCCAATCCAGCGGAAAGCCGTGGACGGCCACGGCGTCGAGGTGGTCAAGCAATCCGTTTCTGGCGAGCAACTGGATAAATGTTGGATCAATCGGCGATATTCCCCCCAGCACCAGTGGAATCGATGGGCATTGCTTCCGTATGGCTATTGCCGCCATTTGCATCATTCCTGAGAATTGTTTCCACTCGGGGTCCTGCTGAAAATCCCAATGAGACAGGTTGTTCGGCTCGTTCCACAGCTTGATTGCTTCGATCATCGTTCTCCTTTATCTCCTGGTTAGAAATGAAAGCCTCGGTTTTGTTACGGGCCTCATTGTCCGTAAACTGCTGGGGTGGCGATTTCATGAAGTAGCTCGCCGGCCCGATCAAGGGGCCACCAATGCCGCGGTCCAACCCCAGTTTTACGCAACGCACGGCATCTATGACAACACCGGCCGAGTTCGGGGAATCCCAGACCTCAAGCTTCAATTCACAGTTCAAGGGCACGTTGCCGAAAGTGGTCCCTTCCATCCGGATATAGCACCATTTGCGATCCGTGAGCCAAGGAATGTAATCGCTGGGGCCAACGTGGGCGAGGTCATTGGAGAGGGGCACATCCATTTGGCTGGTGACGGCATTCGTCTTGGAAATTTTCTTCGACTCCAAGCGCTCCCGCTCCAACATATTCATGAAGTCCGTGTTGCCACCAAAGTTAAGCTGGTAAGTGCGATCCAGCCTCACACCTCGCTCGCGGAAAAGATTAGCAAGAACGCGGTGGGTAATGGTTGCGCCAACTTGCGACTTGATGTCATCCCCAATGATAGGCAGACCACGTTCCTTAAAACGGTTTTGCCAGTAGGGCTGTGACGCGATGAAAACCGGGATGCAGTTCACCAGCCCGCAACCGGCTTCAAGCACCTGCTCCACATACCACTTTGTCGCCGCTTCGGAGCCAACCGGCAGATAGGACACCACAACATCCGTATGCGTTTCTTTAAGTATGCCTACAATGTCGTCCGTTGGCCCTGGAGCTTTCTTAATGATCTGGCTTAAGTATTTCCCTAAGCCGTCATGCGTCATCCCGCGATGCACCGGAACTCCCAAAGTTGGCACGTCGGAAAATTTGATCGTATTATTGGGCTCGGCCAAGATAGCTTCTGACAAGTCCTTTCCCACCTTGGTTTCATTGATATCGAAGGCCGCAGTAAATTCTATATCGCGGATGTGATAGCCACCCAAATTCACATGCATCAAGCCAGGGATTGTATCGCCCTCTTTAGCGTTTTTGTAAAACTCAACTCCTTGGACAAGGGAGGAAGCGCAATTGCCAACGCCAACAATTGCGACCCGCACCTTTTTAGAACCGTTTCGAGAGGTTTTGTGGCGCGATAAGAACGCATCAGTTTCCATAAACGCCAGAGAGTAGGCTCAAAGGAAGATTTTCATAGTGGGGTGGATCCAGAAGAAATGACGTAATGTCATGAAAAAAGGAGCTGTGCGGAAACAAATGGGAAACCCATTTTGCGTAAAGCTTTGTTCTGCATGCGCTGACTTCCGTTTATGTGAATAAGATGCATTGGAATTTCCTGACAGGCATGGGTTTGATGCGGATTTCGCCCCATTGTTTGCTCGATGAAATGGAATACTTTCTATCGCCATTGGACCACTAAGCCACGGGCGAAAGAAATGAGGAAAAATATTCTTATCACTGGCGGGGCAGGATTTATAGGCTCCCATTTAGCTGACGAGCTCCTGTCTCACGAATACGAAGTCCGAGTGCTCGACAACCTGAGCGAACAGGTTCACGGAAGCAATTGCAAAAGGCCAGCGTATCTCGATTCAGAAGTGGAGATGATTTCAGGGGACGTTCGAAATCCGGACATAGTACGGCGAGCTCTCCAAGGAGTAACGGCGGTATATCATTTCGCCGCACGTGTTGGCGTTGGGCAGAGCATGTATGAGGTCGCCGACTATACCTCGGTAAATAATGAAGGCACGGCGGTGTTATTGCAGGCCCTGATTGAAAGACCGGTTGAGAAACTGGTAGTGGCTTCCAGCATGAGCTTATATGGAGAAGGTTTGTATCGCACCACGAGCGGCCAGCTTGTTCCCGGAAATATTCGGAGCCTGGCCCAACTTAAGAATCATGATTGGGAACTGCACCACGATGATGGCAGTGTGCTGAGCCCCACCCCGACCCCGGAAACGAAAACGCCCGCTTTAGCTTCGGTCTACGCCCTTTCAAAATACGACCAGGAGCAGCTCTGCCTGATCATCGGCCAGGCCTATGGTATTCCCACGGTGGCAATGCGCTTCTTCAATGTCTACGGCCCGAGGCAAGCGTTGTCCAATCCTTACACCGGTGTCATGGCCATTTTCGCATCGCGCCTTATCAACAACAAATCGCCGATGATTTTTGAAGATGGTTTGCAGCAGCGGGACTTTGTAAGCGTTTACGACGTGGCGCGAGCTTGCCGCTTGGCGTTGGAGGTGCCGGAATCAGCCAGCCGGGTCTTCAATGTGGGCAGCGGCCAGCACTACACAATCACAGAACTGGCTGGTCGTATTTCAGAAGCCATGGGCAAATCATTCATTGAAACGGAGGTCACCGGCAAATATCGCATGGGTGATATCCGGCACTGTTTTGCTGATATTTCGCTCGCGCGCAGCATCCTCGGATATGAGCCCAGGGTGTCGATCGATGATGGATTGAACGAACTGGTCCAGTGGCTGGAAGGACAAGTGGCCGAGGATAAAGTCGAGCAAGCCAGGGCGGAATTGGCCGCGCGAGGATTAACTGTATGAGGAACAACCAATCTAAACACGACGCAAAGAGAAATGGGGATTCGAAGCATCCTGCCAAAAGCAATGGCAGCACGTTATGGCTGCCGGGCCGAGGGAATGCGAATTCCAGCAATCAGCCGGTTTTAATTACCGGGGGGGCCGGATTCATAGGGACCAACCTGGCTCATCGGTTTCTTTGCCGAAAGCAACCTGTGCTGTTGTATGATAATCTCTCCCGCCCCGGGGTGGAGGAAAACCTGGCATGGCTGCGCAAGAAGTACGGTGATCTAATCCAAATCGAGGTGGCCGATGTTCGGGATGCGGCGCGCCTTTCAGCGGCAGTGAAGCGATCCTCCAAAATTTTTCATTTTGCCGCCCAAGTTGCCGTCACTACCAGCCTGGTGGATCCGATCCAGGACTTTGAGGTCAATGCCCGAGGGACCTTGAACCTTCTGGAAGCCATCCGGGGCATGGACACACCTCCTCCACTTATCTATACCAGCACGAACAAGGTATATGGCGATTTGGAGGACGTTAAACTGCAAGTGCGGGACGGGCGGTACGAGCCAGAAGATGCTCATCTGCGCCAGCACGGGTTTAGCGAGCAGCGCCCCGTCAACTTTCACAGCCCATATGGCTGCTCCAAAGGCGCGGCCTGTCAATACGTTCTCGATTACGCGCGCACGTTTCACATTCCAGCGGTTGTGTTCAGGATGAGCTGCATCTATGGATGGCATCAGTTCGGAAATGAGGACCAGGGCTGGGTTGCCCATTTTCTGCTCCGCGCGCTGGAAAACCAGCCGATCACAATCTTTGGCGATGGCCGACAGGTGCGCGATATCCTTTTTGCTGAAGACCTGGTCAACGCCTTCCTGCACGCCATGGAAAAAATTAACTCCCTCTCCGGCCAGGCATTTAATATCGGTGGGGGACCTGCCAATACCATTAGTTTGCTTGAATTGGTCGACATCATCAGTGAAATAAAGGGCGAAAAGCCCGCTGTACAATTCGACGATTGGCGGACTGCCGACCAGCAATACTATGTTTCGGATACTCGTAAATTCAGCGCTGCTACCGGTTGGAAGCCGCTCACCTCCGCGCGCGAAGGTGTTAAATCTGTCTATGAGTGGCTCAAGGCGAACCGCACCAGCGATCCAGGCCGGATCGCGCGGGTTGGCTCGCTTGCAACCAAGGATAATGGTCATTCGCCGGTGAATGGGGTTTGCTCGAAAACCAACGGCAGAAGGCGGGTTGCTAAAGTTGTTTGCTCTTCTAATGGAAACGGCTCCAAGCGCGCTGAACCCAAACTGGCAAAAGTAATCTAGAGATCTGGCTGCCATTTCAGAAAGGAAACTGCACCGTGGAACTTCTTCTTGAAAGAGAGGAGAGGGTAGATGGCCTGGTCCCCTCCCGTAAAAAAAAGATGCAGGCCGTTCAGTTGATGGGCCCGCGAGAGGCGCGCCTTCAAGAGTGTGCCATCCCGGAGCCAGGAACTGGCAACGTTCGGATTCGCCTGGAAGGTTGTGGGGTCTGCGGGTCAAACCTCGCGCCTTGGGAGGGCAGACCTTGGTTTAAATATCCTTTCAATCCAGGCGAACCTGGGCATGAAGGTTGGGGTATTGTCGATGCGGTTGGTGAAGGTGTCACACGAATTAAGCCAGGCGCTCGGGTCGCTTTCCTATCTTATAAATCTTTTGCTGAATATGACGTGGCTTTGGAAGAGGCGGTAGTGCCTCTGCCCAAGGAACTGGACGGCCAGCCATTCCCTGGCGAAGCGCTCGGTTGCGCTTTCAATGTGGTGCGCCGTTGCAATATTCAGCCCGGGCAAACCGTGGCTGTGTTAGGGATAGGGTTTCTGGGAGCGATTGTGACAGCCTTGGCAGTGAAGGCTGGAGCGCATGTGCTCGCTGCCTCCAGGCGTCCATTCGCGCTCGAGATTGCAAAAGCCTACGGAGCGGCTGAGGTGATGCCATTTCCATCCAGAGAAGCTGTGGCACAGCGAATCATGGAGCTGACGAAGGGGCGAGGATGTGACCAGGTGATCGAAGCAGTTGGGAACCAGGAGGCTTTGGACCTTGCCACTGATGTCGCCGCTGAACGTGGTCGTCTGATCATAGCTGGCTACCACCAGGATGGTATGCGGCAGGTGAACATGCAACTTTGGAACTGGCGAGGGCTGGATGTTATCAATGCTCACGAGCGAGAGACCAGGATTTATGTCGAGGGCATCCAATTGGCTGCGGAAGCAATAGCTCGGGGAAACTTTGATCCGACGCCGCTCTACACGCACTCCTACGCGTTGGATGAAGTGGATATAGCGTTTGAGGCGATGCGGACCCGCCCCGATCGCTTCCTGAAGGCATTGGTAATTTTATGAGCACGCCAATTCTCGAGCGCCCAATGCAGTCCCGAGCCGGGAGGACACTGGCGAAACCGCGGCTTGGTTTTCTGGGTGTGGGCTGGATCGGGCGCAAGCGCATGGAAGCAATCGCGCAAAGCGGTTACGCCGAAATTACGGCGATTGCCGATCCAGCTTCTGCCTTGCTCCGCGAAGCTGCCTGTCTCGCTCCTGAAGCGGCTGTTTGCCCGTCCCTGTCTGAATTATTGAAGCAGGCGTTGGACGGGATCGTTATTGCGACTCCCAGCGCGCTGCATCCCGAACAAGCATGTTTAGCCATCGAGCAGGGGATGCCTGTCTTTTGTCAGAAACCCTTGGGCAGAAACCTTGCGGAAAATGCCCGTGTGATTGAAACTGCTCGCGCGCATGACAAGCTTTTAGGCGTAGACCTCTCATATCGCTTTATTGATGAGGTCCGCGCGGTGACGGATTTAGTCCGGAACGGTGAGTTGGGCGAGGTTTATGCGGTGGATATCACCTTCCACAATGCCTACGGACCGGATAAACCCTGGTTCTACGATCCCAAACTATCGGGAGGCGGTTGCGTGATCGATCTTGGCATTCACCTGGTAGATCTGGTTCTGTGGACGTTTGGTTTTCCCAATGTGAATGCAGTCACGAGTCGACTCTTTGCGCAGGGCAAGCCATTGATTTCTCCGGAAACCCAAGTGGAGGATTATGCGGTCGCTCGCATTGATCTTGAAAACGGCGCCGCGGTTCAACTGGCTTGCTCATGGAAATTGCATGCAGGCTGTGATGCTATCATTTCAGGCGCCTTTTACGGAACAAAAGGCGGCGCTCAGTTCCGGAACGTTAATGGATCTTTCGTGGACTTTATTGCTGAGCGCTATTCCGGAACAAGGACCGAACGTTTATCTGCGTGTCAAAGCGGCTGGGGGGGGCGGGCGGCAGTGCATTGGGCCAGGCGACTGAGCGAGGGAAGGAAGTTTGATCCGGAGATTGAGAATCTGCTGCGAGTAGCTGAAGTGCTCGATGCCATTTATGGCCGGAGTCAGGAATCAAGGCCCCGCGCATGATAAACGAGACTTCCATCCAAACCGGGCCATCCGAACTGGAACCCAGGAAGATCCTGATGACGGCAGATACCGTCGGAGGTGTCTGGACCTACTCCCTGGAACTGGCTCGAGCCCTTGCCCTCCATGGGGTTGAGGTCATTCTGGCCACCATGGGAGCACCCTTATCTGAGGAACAACGAGCGGAATCCCAAAGTGTTCCCAATCTCCAGGTTCTCCCAAGCACTTACAAGCTGGAGTGGATGGAGGATCCCTGGCCGGAGGTCACCATGGCTGGTGACTGGCTCCTCAGCCTGGAGGATCGTTTCCGACCGGATATTATCCACCTAAATGGTTACTCTCATGGAGACCTGCCTTGGTCGACCCCCGTAGTCATGGTGGCACACTCCTGCGTTTTATCGTGGTGGCGAGCGGTGAAAAAGGAGGAAGCACCTGTTTCCTGGCAGGTTTATAGGGAGAAGGTTTCAGCGGGTTTGCACGCGGCCGACCTTGTCGCCGCGCCATCGCGCGCCATGCTTTCGGAGCTTGAGGCTATTTACGGTCGGCTTCCCAACCCAAGGGTAATACATAATGGGCGGCTTCTGGCTCGATCCACCGGGGCACCCAAGGAAGCTTTTATCCTTACGGCCGGACGGCTTTGGGATGAGGCCAAGAATGTTTCTTTGCTTGCTGAAATTGCTCCGCAGCTTCCATGGCCTGTGTTCTTTGCCGGGGAGGATAAACATCCCGACAGAAGAGGGAGGGCCTTGCATCCGCACGTTAATCTGCTCGGACGTCTTTCGCTGAGTGAAATGGAAGCACTCTTCTGCAAGGCCAGCATCTATGCGCTGCCTGCGCGTTATGAGCCTTTTGGACTTTCCGCCCTCGAAGCCGCGCTGGCTGGATGCGCGCTCGTGCTGGGGGACATTCCCAGCCTGAGGGAAATTTGGGGCAACAGCGCCGTGTTTGTGCCTCCTGAGGATCCCCGGGTATGGGAGCACGCCTTGAAGCGGTTGATTGGGGATCGTGAACTGGTGAGTGAATTAACCATAAACGCCTGCCGGAAAGCAGTGGAATATTCGAGTGAAAAAATGGGATCAGAGTACTGGGAAGCCTATAAATCCGTGCTGCAGGATGAAAGGCATCATCATCATCAGCTTGTATGCGAATCGTAATGTTTTATCACACGCTGGTTTCGGATTGGAACCATGGCAACGCTCATTTCCTGCGCGGCATCGTCACTGAACTCACCGTCCGTGGCCATGAGGTCCACGTTTTGGAGCCAGAGGACTCTTGGAGCGTCCAAAATCTTGTGGCAGAACACGGGGAGAACCCGATTCGCAAATTCCATGCAGCTTACCCATTGCTGGCCTCGCGCCGGTATAATCCTAAAACGATCAATTTGGACCGAGTGCTGGATGAGGCTGACATAGTGATCGTTCATGAGTGGAGTGACCACGACCTGGTGCGACGCATAGGGCGCCACCATGCATCCCACCCTGGCTACCGCCTTTACTTTCATGACACGCACCACCGCATGATCACTGCTCCGGAAAGCATGGCAGCCTACGATTTGTCCGAATATGACGGGGTGTTGGCCTATGGGCGAGTGCTGCAGGAACTCTATATCAGGAGCGGGAGGGTCGCACGTGCCTGGACATGGCATGAGGCGGCCGATACCCGCATCTTCAAGCCGTCTTCCGCCGCCCGCAAGGACGGTGACTTGGTGTGGATTGGCAACTGGGGGGATGGTGAGCGCACTGCGGAATTGAAGGAATTTCTGATAGAGCCGTGCCTTAAACTTGGCCTCAAAGCTCGCGTTTATGGCGTGCGGTATCCCGAGGAAGCAACTAAAGCGTTGGCTGAGGCGGACATGGAATACGCTGGCTGGCTGCCAAACTTTGAAGCGCCAAATATTTTTGCGCGTTACCGGGTGACCGTTCATGTGCCTCGGCGCCCGTATGTCGAAGCGCTTCCCGGAATCCCCACCATTCGTCCCTTTGAGGCGCTGGCCAGCGGCGTACCTCTTGTCTGCTCTCCCTGGCAGGATGCGGAAGGTCTTTTCCGCACCGGGAAGGATTACCTGCTCGCACGTGATGGCAAAGAAATGGAGCAGCACCTAAAGGACATCTTGAATAATCCGGAGCTGGCAAGGGAGCTTGCTGCCAGTGGTCTGGAAACTATTCGTACCCATCACACCTGTGCCCACCGAGTCAATGAACTGCTGGCAATCGATTCCAAACTCAGAACTGTATCTCAAGCCCAATCCCCGCAACTACAGGAAACACTGCCATGACACCTGCTTTGAAAATCGCATTTTTTGGCTCAAGCCTTGTTTCAGCTTATTGGAACGGTGCAGCCACCTATTACCGTGGAATCATACGAGCCCTTCATCAGCGAGGTCATCGTGTAACTTTTTATGAGCCGGACGCGTTCAGCCGCCAGCAGCATCGCGATATTCCAGACCCGGATTGGGCAGAGGTGGTGGTCTATTCTCCGGAAACAGTAGAGGAAGTCATTGCCACAGTAGAGAGGGCGCGCGGGGCGGATTTGGTTGTAAAAGCCAGCGGCGTTGGAGTCCACGACGAATTTTTGGAGCGCGCTGTGCTGGACCTTCAAAGCCCGGAAACATTGGTTGTGTTCTGGGATGTGGATGCGCCCGCCACACTGGAACGCGTACAGAAAAACCACTCGGACCC
>JAQGOV010000453.1 GCA_028293425.1 Verrucomicrobiales bacterium | reverse complement strand
CGGCCGCGCTCGCAAGTTCGCCCTATCCCAACCTCAAACCTCCCGAGTCATAAAAACACTATTCAGATCTTCCACATAGCCCACAAACGCTCCACACCGTTTGAACCCGAACTTGGCATAAAGCCGTCGTGCCGGCTCGAAAGGCGCGCCTGCGCCGGTTTCCAAACTGAGCCTCCGATAATTGCGGCGTTTCGCTTCGCTGATGATGTGTTCGAGCATCGCCGATGCCACACCTTTGCGCAAATGCGCCGCCGCCGTTCGCATCGACTTAATCTCCGCATGCTGCGGATCCAGTTCTTTCAGCGCGCCACAACCCATTAACTGCTCTCCTTCCCACGCGCTCCAGAACGTTACTTCCGCCCGGCGCAACCCATCGATGTTTAAAGCATGCATGCTCTCCGGCGGAGAGAGCGCCGACAGGCTTTGAAGATGCGCTCTCAACAGCTCCGCAATCTTTGAACCACTTAGGTCATCTACTTTGATTTTCATCGGCTCTCATCTCATGCCTTGTTCGCGCAATTGAACATCCAATGAATGCCAAACCGGTCAGTTAAGCTGCCGAAATAAGCACCCCAGAACATGTCCTGCAACGGCATCTCAACCTTTCCACCCTCTGATAACGCATTGAACAAACGCTCCGTTTCGGCCCGCGTGTCCGGTTCCAAGTTGATGAACACGTTGTTCCCAGGCGTTACCGTGAAGCCCATCGACTCCGGCGCATCCGTGCCCATCAGCATATGCCCGCCCAGGATCGGCAGCTCGATATGCATCACCAGGTTCAAGTCCGCTTCGGGCAGCGCGGGCTGACCTGGATGAGGAGGAATGTCTTTAAACCGGGCGATGTGGCCGGAGAATTCGGTTTTGAAAACCGACTTGTAAAATGTAAACGCCGCCTCAGTAGTGCGCGGGAAATTCAGATAAGTGCTAACACGAGCCATAAATTGAGAGTGTTATTGTTAGTTTCGACCTGCCGCTGAATCTACAGCCCGGGTCGAGGCTCTTTCAAGCCGGAAGAGGAGGATCACGCCTTCTGGACACGCCTGAAGCCAAAGCGCCAGAGGACTGGAGGCGCTCCAAAACCTCGCAAATTTTACAGCGTGCCTAGCAGACGCGAGAGCGTCTTGGAGTGCGCGTAGTCCTCTACCGCTTTTCCCCACCTGCAATCTGAAGGGAACAGCGTAATGAGTTTTTGTTTTTTGATATGTCAAAGAACGGGTGATGGGGATACAGGTCGCATTCTGTCCTCCCAGCCCCAATCGGGGCACCTATTCCTGCCTGGGGCAGCGCCCCAGGATCCTGTCCCACCAAAATCAAAAGCCCTGAAAGGGCGACAGAACCCTTACCTCCGCAACGGGCGCCTTTCAATTTCCTGCAAATAGTAAAATGGACAGTGGCAATTGCAATTCCGCCAGGTTTTGGAGTGCGGCGCGTGTTATATCTAGCGCCTTTTTGGACGTTGCCAACCCATTTCGTACAACCTGTTTCGCAATTTGCAAACCGACGCACCGGCAGCGCACCTGATCCCTCAACCCCAAAGCGGGTTGCATCCCGAAGCCCAGGGTTGTGCGCCGAACCCTTTCCTGGCGCGCTACCCTGGGAAAACGAGGGGAAGCTACATCCTCACTTTCGAGCAAAGCGAGGCGAGCTCGCGAGTATCACGGAACAAATTTAATCGCACCGCTCCGCTTGGACGTCCCTCCACAAACTCGGCCATGTATTCAGGAGCCTTCCAGGCTTTGACAGGGCAAGCGCTCCAGCAGGTGGTTACACGGTTTGGGCCTCGGTCGCCGCGACCAACCCTACCGCCAGCCCCTTCACCCTGTCCGATCCCAGGTCGATTACTCCCAAACTTTTCTACAGCATGTTCCATCTCGAGGCCTGCCCGTTTCCCCAAAAAAGGGTCAGATAGCCGTCGCGAACTCATCGCGTCGCCCCGTTCCTCGGTATAGTAAAGAAATCCCCATACGCATTCTCGACGCTCCATGTTCCATTGCTGTTCACGACGGTGTAGGTCAACTGCTTTTCGGGATCGAGCTTCCGCCAGGGCGTCCAGGTCCTTTTTGCGACCGAGAATGTGCGGACTGTTTCCGCTTCCATAACGACATCTCCGTACCATCGAGACTTACCGTCAACACGCTCCCAGGCAAACGCTCCTCGCACGACTGGAACGACATTGGTCATTTGAATTGTCCCGCCGCGGTTCGTGACCGAGGCATACCAACACCCATTAATATTGGTGAAGTGACGCGTGAACTCGGCCAATGCTTGCCTCTTCGCTTCGTCAGCCATTCTCTTTCGCTCCTCCGGCGAATAAGTCTCGGCCTTCTGGAGGGTCATTTGCTCCTCTGGTGAAGGAGTTTCGGCCTGCACACGCGGCGACTTTGCCTTTTTGCTTGCCGCATTATCAGATGAATGCTTCGAGCAACCGCCAATCAAAAAGATGGCTGCAATCATTGAAATAGTGTGAATGTCTATCCGTCTTTGAGTCTTAGGCAGAAAAGTCATACAGTATGAATTACTAAACAAGAAACAATTTAGGCTGCGGACGCAATCCGAAACGCACTCGCAGCCATCCTTAATTTCTCGCGGTCTCCTTTGCATAATGGCTCCAACTGGCCAGCAGCCCTATGCAAAGGAAACCAACAACCCAGGAGGAACTTTCGGTAGCGTGCTTTGTGACCTTTCTTGCGCCTCTGCGTCGCAAAAGGGAGTGCACCGGACGCAGAGATTTCCCTGATACTCCCAAAGACCACCATATGATCGAACCGCCACTGTCACTCTTCCACCGTGCAAATCCTTCCAAGTAAATCTACGGTGCAATGCCAGCCGACCTTATAGAGAAGCGCGCCCTCCTCTTCTCTCACTTCAGGGCCTTGCATCGTGCCTCTCCCTTACTCCTCCAAAGCAAAAAGGCTAGCGGCCTTCCCCGTCCCAGAAGCGAAGAACCTGCCTTATCATGGCGGAGTTGGGTTTGTGGAGATCTTCATGAGAGGAGTTGGCCTCGATGAAAAGCGTTTTGGGTCCGAGGTAACGGTCATATAGATCCTGCCCCAGTTCCCGTGGGACGGTTGTGTCTTTGCCTCCGAGGAGCACCGCCAAAGGTCCGGTGTAAGACGCCAGCCATGTAGTCAAGGGATAGGTATCCTTAAGCATCCACTTGACTGGGAACAAAGGGAGGTGGCTGCGCGCGACTGCGGACATGCTGTTGTATGGTGCCACGAGGAAAAGACCCGCCGTTTTCTTCGGATGGCCGCTGGCGATGAAGGCAGCCACGCCAGTACCCAAGGATTCCCCGACCAGGAATACTGGGCAGTCACCTGGGATGGATTCGAATCCTTCTTTAGCTGCTTCGAGAATCGCGGTTTGGTTGGGCTTCCCTTTTCTGCCGCCGTATCCGGGGTATTCCAGGATGTAAAAATCGACGGGTGCAATCGCTTGGAACGCGTCTGCATGCTGGAACCAGTCTGGAACGCAACCTGCGTTCCCGTGCAGTAGAAGAATGCGGCGGGTGGCTTGGCGAGTGGTCCGAACCCACCCGATTTGCTCACCTGACGTTTTGACCCAGGCGCGAAATCCGGCTTTATCTGCAGCGGAATGTAATTCGTTTGTGCTGCGACCGCAGGGGTGATACATCAACTTTCTCTGGCCGAGGGTTAGGCCGATGCAGCACACCACATAGAGGCCCGTCACGATAAGAGCGCCCGTGAGGAGGACTCGAGTGATCCGGGGTTTCCCTTTAGCCATGCTGGATAGTTGACGGTCCGGAGCACGCTTGCAAGTGTTCACGAGGAACAACTTTATGGAAAATCCCTTCGTGTCTTCCGAGGTGGTGTCCTCCGTCCCCCCGCCCTCCTAACTCCTTCCAACGCCCACACCATAGGGGACCGAATCTTCGATCACCCCGAAACCCATCTTCCCACTCCGCGCCGTTCCTCGCTGCTCGATACTTACCACGCGTCGAAAAAGTTGAAACGGTAAGTTGACCTCCCTTTAAAAACCGTAGGAGACGACGTAAGAAGACTCTGATCGAAAGACCCGATTCCATCGCCACCCGCGGGCGCAAACAGAGTCCTGATCGAGGCGCAATCCCCATTCATCAATCAGCAATCCACCCACGTTATGGCAAACGGAGCCGGAAAAAGGTCTGTCCCGGTGCGGCTGGAACGGTGACACGAATCTCTCCGCTCACGACGTTGGTCGCGATAGCGTCTGGCAATTGCCAGACCGCGCCGGTAGAGAGCGTCCCTGCCCCTTCCAAAAATCCGTTGGTCGCCCACGTCGGCCAGGATAGCACGTTGGCGGCTCCGGAATGTGCAATCTTCAGTGGAGGAGCAAATGGCAGGACCGCATCGCTGTAGCTGGCACTCAGGCTATTGGCCAATGAGTCAGAGATTTCCCGGGCGGCAGGTTGATCGCCTAGTGTCATTTGGGTTATTCCAGTGGCGTTGGACGACACCACGAAGCGCAGCGCTGCGACTTCCTGGGTGCCTGCGGCAAATGTATTCGTGCCGATTGGCAAGCTGAGCACAATCCCGACCTGCCCGTTGGTGGCTTTCGACGTATTGGCGTTCAGGACGGCGGCGGCGGCGTTAGAACCCGCGCTCGCACTGAGGAAGGTGAGCAGCGATGGGTCAAAATTGACGCTAAATCCCGCGGCGCTTTCATTCCCCTGCGCAACAAGCAAAACGGGCACGCGGTTGGTTTGTCCAATCTTGAGCCCAACTCTCGGGACATATACGGCCCGGGTGGTCGAGCTCTTTGGCAACCCAGCTTCCAAGGCACTCTTGGGTGCGAACCCACCACTTGGTGCTCTGGGTCCGCCAGCGGGCGTGAGAGGGTCCAGCCCGGCGGCGTAGCGCCCGGCCTGCACCCAATCCGTAGTCGTGATAGCGCCATTCCCCAAGGCGGAGCGTGGTGCGCAATCGGCCCGCTGGAACTCGCCCGGACTGAGCACGGGATCTAGCTGTGCCGCATACCGGCCAATCTTGATCCAGTCGGTCACCGTCACGCTGCCATTGCCATCCGGCACCGGGGTCACATCTCCCTCGTAGCCGCCCCCACTTATCGTAAACTTTCCACCGAGGTAACTTGCCAGTAAATCATTGGCGAGGGTGTCTGAAACTTCCCGGACCAGCGGGGCATCCCCAAAGGCGACGACACCCGTGCTGTTCCCTACGGTCGAAGCCACATTGAAGGTAATGATCGCGATTTCCTGGGTTCCGGCGGGAAACGCGGTGTCGGCCGAGAGGGCCAGCCCCAAGCCCAGGCGTCCACTCGCAGCCTGGCTATTATTTACATTCAGGACGGCGCCTTGTGCGCCACTGCCCAATTGCACGCCAGCGTAGGTGAGCAAGGAAGGGGGAAACGAAACGCTAAAGCTCAACGCATTCTCATTGCCCTGGGCTGTCAGGCGAACGGGAATGTCGACCGTGTTGCCCAGGACCCCTGAAAAATCCGGGATCTGCACCAGCCGGTTGTCCAACGCCAGGACTGTCAGGGTGGCGGGAGCGCTGGTGGCCGAGTCCACAATGTTGCTGATGCTGACCGAGTATTGGCCCGCCGCCGAGAACTGGACGTTGGTCAAGGTCAGTGAAGCCGAGTTTGCACCAGGAATATTGACACCATTATAGAGCCATTGGTAGGCCAGTGGGGTCGCTCCCGCCGCAACGACCGCGAAGTTGACATTTGACCCAACAACGACGGCTTGGCTGCTGGGCTGTGACACCACGATGGGCCCCAATGCCACGGAAAACGTGACGGGCGCGGAAGTCGTGGCGTTGCCCAGGTTATCCAGCGCCCGGGCCGTGAGCGTGTAGGTGCCGATTCCCAGATTGGTCCATTGGAAGCCATAGGGTGGATGGGTCGAGACTGCGACCATGTTGGTGCCGGAATAAAAGCTGACTTGCAGAACCGAGCCGTCGCTATCGGAAGCGGCTGCTGAAACCGAAACGTTGGCAGGTGGTTTGAACAAGGCTCCGTTCGTGGGGAATGAAATGCTGACGCTCGGCACAACATCCGGGGCGGAGGGGGTGGCGTTCCGCAGAATGGTCAGGTAATTCTTAACACTGTTAGCACCGTTGCTTGAGCGACGTGAAATAACGATATCCGGCCTGCCGTCCCCATCCATGTCCGCCACGGCAACATCCTGCTGTGGGTAATCAATGCCATAAACAATGATGTCCGCGCTCCGAACGAACAAGTTGGAGGTTATTGTGCCCGGGGTGTTTCCGTTGAGGAGAATCGACACGGATACAGTTTCATTATAATCGGCCACGACTGCTAGGTCGAGTTTACCGTCTCCATCCATATCGCCAATACCTAGTTGCAGGGGACCATAGGCCGGTATGCTCCGTGCAATCGTTACTAGCGACCTAGCAGGCCCGAACGAGTTTGTACTGAGGCCAGGTCCGGTGGTCAGGTTTCGGTAGGCCAAAATGTTCGTCCCACCTGTAATGGTGATAATATCCAGCCGGCCGTCCCCATCCAAATCAGCCAACTGGAGTAGCTCAGGATAGAAGGCGGGGCTGCTGAGTTGAACAGGATCCTCCAGCGTTTGAGCGTCGATCCCAGCGTGCGTATGGATATTTCTAATGATTACAGGACCGTCTGGCGAAACGCACACCAGATCAGGACGTCCGTCAGCATCCAAATCCGCAACGTGGATTGCGCCAATTGATGAAAAATTTTGATTAGTGAAGTAGGCATTTGGAGGCGCAAATGAATTCGAATCAATCCTTCCAGGAGAGCCTACGTTTTGAAACACTAGAAGTGCACCTGATGTAGAAGCTATTACTTCCGCTCGACCATCACCATCCAGGTCTGCGACGGCAAAGCCATAGGGTGACAAGCCTGGATAGTTCGTGATAGAAATCCTGATCGGTTGGGCAAATGAATCTCCACTAAGGATGCTATTCGAGCTGATGTTCCGAAAGATTAGAATGAAGCCGCCATT
>JAQGOV010000450.1 GCA_028293425.1 Verrucomicrobiales bacterium | reverse complement strand
CCCCAAGGGCTCGCTTAACGTGCAGGAGAGATCTAAAGCGTGGGAGATTGGGTGGCATGTGCAAAGACTGAGCCCCGGGGAGGAGGCGTTTTCTGATGGGGTGGTTTTCATTCACGGCGCTAAGGCTGGGGCATATCAGTTCAGCGCGCAGATCATTGCTGACGATTTGCCTTCCCCGATGCTAATCACAATCCCGGTAAACGTCCGCGTTGTAGCCTTCAACCCGGACCCAAAGGAGTTCCTGAACTTCCTCGCGACGATTCGAGCCCATGATGAGCACAGGCATTACGGCCATTACTGAGTCAACGTATCGCCGAACTTTTGACAACCTTGAACATCCCTGAAAAACTTGGACTTGTTATGACTTTCTGTTATGACTGTCGCCCTTGACTGCGCTGATTGTTGGATATTCCCCTTATTTTGCAGGGATTTTTGAAGATTGGTGCCGGTGGTCGGACTCGATCGACTTTAATCTCGGTTACATGCGTAAAATGCCTGATTCTATTGGCTTGTCAAGCACTCCTACCACCAGCTACTCCACTGGTATTTCACTCCAACTAGACACATTTTTAGCACACTTGAACTGACTATCCGTCCATTTATGCGGTCGGAACTCCCCGACCAGGAGCGTCACTTTACTGACGCTTGAGCGGATACCGGCCGGATCGAAAAGCTGCGTAAAGGATGTGGTTAGGGAAGAATGATGGGCGTGTAGGCACCGCAACGGCCTCAAGATAGCGGAGCACAAATTCTCAAAAATGATCAAGTCACCTCTGGGTTTGCCCTAAGAAAGAGTTACGGTCCGAACACTGCGTCCTAAAGGCACTCAATTCTTTTCGCGGCGGAATGGAATTTCTAAACACCATTTTTGAAAATCTCCAGCAGTGTCAAATACGTAGGACAGTCTCCCATTTGCGCGTTTTTGGACAATGCGTTTCCACTGAGCTTCGCGTCCTTCCACATCCTTTACCTGTTCAGCAAACACAGGCTGGCCGGGCGCAAACATGCAGTTGCTGGCCAAATACTTGCCAGTCTCAAGGCTAAATAGAAATGCTTTGGTCAGTGTTCCGGAGGTGTTTTTCATCTTCAAGTTCTCCACATTCATACTCTGACTTTTTATGCCGGTTATCCAGTTCAGATTTCAGAAAAGAAACGTCCACAATGTGCTCGAACGCATTTGTAGCCCAACACCGAAAAGATCTCTCCAAGGTTTAAGGAGCGGCAATACTATCGTGAGATTGATGCAGGATTTAATGCCTTAATTGAAAAACTCTTATCTGGAAGGACTGACGCACACTCCGCAGAGAAGTAGCGCCTCCAACCAACACTCATGAGCCACAATTTGGACTAGTAATGTCAGCCTTGAAGCACGACCCCGACGCCTAAAGGCTTGGCTGAGTGGCCAAATAGCACTGCCGGAACACGATTGTCTCCAACCACTGTTTCTGCCCTCCTCCCAACCATGCGTATCCTGTTCCTGGCGATGGTTCTGACAGTCCTTCCGGTCCACGGGGCTGACAAGCTCATTCCATCTCCAGCCCCATCCCGGTCCTGGATGGAGGCTGGCGTGACGCAAACGGCCAAAAGCAATCCCAGGGTGTCCACGAGCACATGACGCTTGCGGCCATTGATTTTCTTGCCTGCATCAAAGCCGTTGGGGCCTCCTTCGGCTGTTTTAACGCTCTGGCTTTCCAGGGCGGTGGCACTGGGCTGAATCGACTTGCCGACGGCCCGGCGCAGCATGTTTCGCAAGGAATCATGAATTTGGTGCAACATGTACATAATTGAGGACCTGAAGCTGGAGGGGAACTTGGATTTTGAACAGGAGTCTTCATGAGATGGCGCTCACCACCCGAGATGAAAATTACGTTTAGGCCGTTCTCTCACCTCAGCGGTGCTCCGGGTGGCCGAAGCCGATTTGCAAGGTGGTACCGCTGAATCTGCTCCGAAGTCTGACTCGGAGGGCTGGTTGTACCACCGAGGTTCCGCATTACGATAGGTTAGGATTCAGCATCGCCGTTATGGATGCATGTCTTGGAGGCTCAAAGTTTCTTGCCTGACTTCGTCCAAAGTTCTACTGTAAGCTCAAACAAAACCATGGGATTTCGGCGTTTACTGAAAGATCCGGTCGGCGACCTTTATTATAATGGTCGAGGCGGGTGGGTACCTGACCATGCCGAGGCATTTGTTTACCCGAGCACCACCGCTGCCATCGCGGCTTACCTGACATTAAACAACAGGAACCTCCATTTGGTGCTTAAATTTCCCGATAGCCGGATGGACATCAGCCACTGTTTAAGCGACATTCCTGACTCTCCTGGCTTTTCCGGAAACACTGCTCAAGTGTTGATAACAGGCATCGTCCCGGCAGCATGTGTTGCTGCCCGGGTATGGTCCAGGATTGCGGGTTGACCATGACGTCAAACCCGGTTCTTCCTTTGCCTGTTGCGCTTCACGATTAAGCCATTTGGCAGGGAAAGACCTACTCCAGATATTGTAGTTCTTATTATTTGAACCCTTACATTTCTCGCAGGAGGAGTATGAGCACTAATGAATCTACTGATGCCGTTGATGTCAATGCGCCAGCAGCCAAATGGATTCTCATTGCTGATGAAAAATCCACCGAACAGCAGGCACTCATGACATCATTGAGGAGCTTGGCCGTTCGAAACCCCATTCGGCACGTCCTCGACGGCCACGAAGCCATCCGTTACCTCAACGGCGATTCCCCTTTTTCAGACCTTCTCGCCCACCCTTTTCCCGCCATTCTGTTCTTGAGCCTAAATTTACGCGTTGTTTCTGGGCGGGACGTTCTGGAATGGTTGACCCTGGTTTCAGGCAAGCGCGACTCGAATGTCTTTGTTTACGCCGACCCGCTAACTGTGGCACAAGTCCAAAGCGCATATGCACTTGGGGCCGACTTTGTTTTTCGTCGACCGGCGGACGAATTGGGATTGGTGAACTTGATTCACTTGTTTCCCAGGCACTGGGAATTTGCCCCGGAGCATGATGCCTGAAATGGCTGCGGGACCACCTGAGGAGAGCGTGAGACGGCAGGAATGACGGAGGGAGGTTCCACATGAGGAAACAGAGAGCGCAGAGCACGGAACGAAGGATCGGGGAAAAGGTGCAAGAGGAACAGCGGAGCGGGGATTTTCAGGGAAGTCGCCACGAGTTGGCGCTCTCCACCGGGGATGAAAACTTTTCTAATTTCTGTACGCATCCTGGAGCTGAATTCAAACGGACGATCAGAGGGCCACCTCATCCCGGCCTAATGACCCGCGTGCCCCCACCTCGGCCCGCAAGGGGCCTTTGCCTCCGGCAAATTCCTTCTGGCCCTTCCCAAGCTCGTCCAGTTTGAGCTGAACTGCTTTGGTATCCCGGTTGACCGTATTTTGATGGCGCAAAGTGCCCTTGCCGCCACAATGAGTGGACCAAGCAAAAAAGCCCGCGCAGGAGCTCGCATTCTCCACCAAATCCAAGATAATCTTAACCACGGATTACGGGTAACACGGATGGATTTTGAAGGGGATGCTGGAAACGGGAGTTCAGCCACGAAAAAGCAAAGATGACCGAGACATTGAATGATCAGGAGGGAATTCCCGCAGTCCGCTTTTCCGCACCGGGAGTTTAAAAAGTGAGAACCATCCTGTCCGACTGCCACCTGATGCCCTTGTATGGAAAGCCTCTTTAGTGTGCTTTCCATGTTGGCTATGCTGCCACCACATCGACCAATGCCTGGCGAAGCGTTCCTAAAGAAAGTGGCTTTCCGAGCACCAGATCAACGGCGGAAGTGCCCGGTGAAGCTTCCTGCGCACGTTCGCCGTAACCGGTGAGCAAAATGATCGGCTGAGTTGGCTTGAGCTTTCGGATTGCCACGGCCAATTGGTCGCTATCCATTTCCGGCATGGCCTTGTCCGTCAAGACCAGGTCGTAGCAGCCGGTCCGGTATTTTTCCAGAGCTTCCCGTCCGTTGGCCGCGGTTTCCACGGTGTGCAGATCTTTGCTCAAAGATTCACGCAAAAGCTGGCAGAGCAACGGCTGGTCATCCACCACCAGGATGTGCAAGGGCCGTTCCAACTTACGCTGGCTGGGAACGCTGGCTAGGGGAACATGGCTGCAACCGGACAGATCGATGTTGAAAGTGGTACCGTGCCCTGGCTGACTTTGAATCTCAAGCTTCCCGGCATGCCGGTGAATGATTCCATAAACCATGGCCAAGCCCAGTCCCGTGCCCCGGTTGCCTTTGGTGGTGAAGTAGGGTTCCAGGCAACGCTGACGCACCTCCTCCGTCATGCCAGTTCCGTTATCAGAAAACTCCAGCCGGACGCCTTCGCCCTGAACCATGGTTTGGATACGGATAGTGCCGCCGGCGGGCATGGCATCCACCGCGTTGAAAATCAGATTAAAGAGAGCTTCCCGCAGTTCGGCCGGGTCGCCTTGCACGGGAGGGATGTTCCCCAATTCAGTCCGAATCTCAATCGTGAGCCCGCTGGCCAGCGCTCCGGTTTTCCATTTGGGAAGGGTGAGGGTAACAGCCTCCTCAACGAGTTCGTTTAAGTTCAGCGCCTGGACAAACTCGCTGTTGGTGGCAGGCCGTGAAAATTCACGCAAACGCGCCACCATCCGCGCGGCGTCGCTGGCCGCGGTCACGATGGTCCTGGCATAGGTCGTAATCTTCTCCGGGGACTTGTCGGAGCTGTGCAGCAAGAGTTCGCTGTAGCCGAGGATGGAAGCCAGGGCATTGTTGAAATCGTGGGCGATGCCTCCGGCCATGGTGCCTAGGGCGCGAAAACGCTCCTGCTGGATCACCTGTTGCTGGGTTGCTTTCAATTCACTGAGCGCCTCTTCCAGCCTAGAGGTTCGGTCGCGGACGCGTTCTTCCAAGGTCGCGTTTTGCTGTTGCAGCTGAACGTGCGGAGAGCGAGTCTCCAGGAGGTTTCTAATCCGCAGGACTACTTCCATGTGGTCGAAAGGTTTCACGAGGAAGTCGGTGGCCCCTGCTTCCAAAGCACGCCGACGCATCTCGGGGGTGATGTCAGCCGTCAGGACCACGATAGGCAGATACGTTTGGGGGCCAGTCAGGGCACGAATTTTTGCCATCACTCCGAAGCCGTCCAGGTGAGGCATATGGAGATCGGTCAGGATTAAATCCGGCTGGAACACCTGGAACAGGTCCACGGCCTGGCGGGCATCGCTGGTGCTGACGAACTGGTCAAACCCTGAAAGCTCGAGGATGCGCTCCAACAAGCGGACGTTCGCAGGCTCGTCATCGACGATGAGAATTTTACCTGGTTTATTCATTGGGCTGGATACTTTCTAGGCTGCCAGCCGGGAAGGCGGCTGTTGCGCAGCCCCGCTTCCAGCCTTGGTTTCCAACGCCTGATCAACCACCTCCAGAAATCTCGCCACATCGATTGGCTTGGTTAAGTA
>JAQGOV010000426.1 GCA_028293425.1 Verrucomicrobiales bacterium | reverse complement strand
TCTCCTTTCCTGAAAAATTCCAACTCTGGGCGTTCCCGGTTGCGTTCGTGGGTTTTGCCATTCTGGCCGGCCTGTGGCCGTTTCACACGTGGGCTCCGACGGGCCACGTGGCTGCGCCAACGGCTGCTTCCATGCTGCTTGCAGGTGTGGTGATGAAGCTCGGAGCGTATGGAGCACTGCGCGTGGCGATGACTTTGTTTCCGCAGGGTCTCGCCTACTGGCGCGACTTTTTCGCGGTGCTGGCCGTGATTGGAATTGTCTACGGCGCCCTGGTGGCACTCGTGCAGAAGGATTTCAAGTTCGTGATTGGTTATTCGAGCGTCAGCCATATGGGCTTTGTTCTGCTGGGGCTGATGACATTGACCAGCCTCGGATTGAGTGGCGCGGTGTTGCAGATGTTTTCCCACGGCATCATCGCCGGACTGCTGTTCGCAGTGGTTGGGCGCATGGTGTATGACCGCACTCACACGCGCATGCTGGACAAACTTGGCCTGATGGATTTGGGCAAAGCCCTTCCATTTGCCGGGGTCACCTTTGTGCTGGCGGGTTTGGCCTCGATGGGATTGCCGGGATTCAGCGGCTTCATCGCGGAACTACAAGTGCTCCTCGGAGCGTGGCAAGCGTATCCCACGATGGCAGTAGTTGTGGGGATTGGGATTCTGATTGGCGTTGCCTACACGATTCGGGCGATCCGGAGCGCGTTTTTCTCCGGGGTCACCGCTGATGAACGGGAGGAGATTTCGGAGCCGCATGTATTTGAAGCCATATCGGTACCGGAACGGCTGGGAACCGCGCTGCTCCTGGCGACGACCTTCCTGGTGGGCATTTATCCCGCGCCATTGTTGAGCCTCATCCATGCGGGACTACAAACCTCACTCATGGCGAACCTCGTTAAAGGAGGCATGCCGTGAGTTACATGAGCGTGCTCAAGCTGCTCGTTCCGGAAACGGTCATCGTGGTGACCGCGTTGCTGGTCATGTTTGTGGACCTGACGTGGATCCGGGAAAGCTCTTTAATCACTCGCCGCCGGACCGGTGCGTTCCTGGCCACGGTTGGATGTGTTGTGGCGATTTGGCTGCTGAGCCTGCCCGTGACTGCCAGCCGGCTTTATGACGGGATCCTGGTGATTGATTCATTGGGTCAGTTGATGAAACAAATTCTCCTGGTCCTGACCATTTTTACGGCCTGGCTCGTGATCGAATCTGATTTTACCCGGCATGTGGGCGAGTTTTTTGCCCTGTTGCTGCTGGCAACGGTCGGGATGATGTTCCTGGTCAGTTCGGAAAATATCCTGGTCATCTTCATCGCCCTGGAGCTGCTGAGCCTTTCCCTATACGTGATGACGGCCTTTCAAAAACGGAGTGCTTTTTCCGCGGAAGCAGCCTTGAAATATTTCCTCTTCGGTGGAATGTCCGCGGCTTTCCTGCTCTTCGGGCTGAGCCTGGTTTATGGAGTGAGCAACAGCACCAGTCTTTCCGAGATCGCGGCGGCCTTGAAAGGAAAGCCGCTCGATCCGTTGCTGCTGATGGCGATTGTGATGGTCGCAACGGGCCTGGGTTTCAAAGTGGCGGCGGTTCCGTTTCACCTGTGGGCGCCTGATGCCTACGAGGGAGCGCCCGGACCCGCGGCTGCGTTCATTGCCTCCGGTTCGAAGGTGGCCAGCTTTTTCGTCTTGGCCAAGGTGTTCATGGTCGGTTTTGCGGGAGCGGAAGGCAATGCGGCCTGGCGGCAGTTTTCCTCCGGGTGGATGCCGCTGCTGGCGGTGATTGGTCTCATTTCCATCGTACTCGGGAACCTGACCGCGATCGCCCAGAAGAGCGTGCGGCGTCTGCTCGCTTACTCCGCCATTGCCCAAGCCGGTTATATGCTGGTTGGGTTGCTTGCGAACAACCAGGATGGCCTGGCTTCGCTTTTGTATTACGTGACCACCTATGCCTTGACGACACTCGGTGCGTTCGGCGTGGTAACTATTGTGCAGGAAAGGGCAGGGGAGGAGCGCTTTACCTCTTTTGCCGGGCTTTACCGCCGTGCGCCGATGCTGGCTTTTTCGATGTTGATCTTCCTGCTGTCGCTGGCCGGGATTCCGCCATTGGCTGGCTTTTTTGGGAAGTTTTACCTTTTCACCGCAGCTCTGGGCGGTTCCAGGGACCTGGGTCTGCTCTGGCTGGTCATTGTGGCGGTGGCGATGAGCGCTGTTTCGCTTTATTATTATCTATTGGTGCTAAAACAAATCTACGTCATGGAAAGTCCGGCAGGCACACCGCCGCTGCGAGCAGGGTTGGGGGCGAGGTTTGCGGTTGGGTTTCTGGCTTTGGCGGTCCTGGTGCTTGGCTGCCTGCCGGGGCTTTTGCTGAATAAGTTCCAGACGGGTTTAAAAGCACTTGGGTTGTGATATTTCAGCCGCTGCCGAGGTCTCTCTACGAGCCGAGTGCCGACAAGGTCGCTCAATCCTTGCTCGGGCATTACCTCCTGCGCAACACTCCCAAGGGTCCTGCCGGTGGACGAATTGTGGAGACGGAAGCTTATCTGATAGGGGATCCGGCCTGTCATTCCTACGGTGGCCCGAGCGCGCGGAATCAGTCCATGTTCGGCCCGCCCGGCCATGCGTATGTGTACCTCATTTACGGGATATACTATTGTTTTAACACGGTGTGCAGGCCCCCTGGCCACGCCGAGGCGGTACTGGTGCGCGCGATCGAACCGGAGTTCGAGGTGGATTGGATGCAGCAACAGCGCAAAGCGGATACGTTGAAGCTGCTGACGAACGGCCCAGGGCGGCTCTGCTTGGCGCTCAATATCAATCGCAAGCTGGACGGGGTGGACCTTTGCGATACCAAGTCGCCCTTATTCATCGCGGAGAACCCAAAGCGCAAAAAGACGCTGAAGGAACTGGGGCCGATGGTGACCACGACGCGCATTGGGATCACCAAAGCGGCGGAGCATCCACTGCGGTTCTATCTTTCAGCGAGTCCGTTTGTCTCGAAACGGTAGTTGCTGGATTCGACCTTCCGATGAATTTAGCGGCAAGCAGTCCGTCTGAAGATTACCTCAGTCCCGCGCCCGCGTGAAACGCGTTGGCCGCTCCTGAGGAACAACCTAATATGAAATATCTTACCTTTATCGCTGCCACGCTTTCGTTCGTGAGCGCTGCATCGCTCGGTTTCGGGGCCGACGTCCAACCTCTCAAAGCTCTCTATATTACGGGCGGTTGCTGCCACGATTACACCAAGCAAAAGCTAATCATCTCCGAAGGGGTCAGCGCCCGGGCCAACGTCACCTGGGAAATTGTGCAGGAAGGCGGCAACGCCACCAAACACCGGGTAAGCCTTTATGAGAAGCCGGGTTGGTCCAAGGGCTACGACATCGTAGTCCACAATGAATGCTTCGCCGATATCGAGGACCCTGCGTTTATCGAGAATGTCCTGGCCGAGCACCGCAACGGGACGCCGGCAGTCGTGATTCACTGCACGATGCATACCTTTCGATCGCTGAAGACCGACGACTGGCGCGAGTTCCTGGGCGTGAAAACGACCCATCACGGTCCGCAGCATCCCCTGGACGTGCGAAACCTGAAAGCCGAGAGCCCGATCATGCAAGGCTTTCCAGAAGTGTGGACGACCATCAACGAAGAACTGTATGCCATCGACAAAGTTTTCCCTACTGCGACGGTGCTCGCCAGCGCCATGGAAAAGAAGCAGGACAAAGCCACTGGCAAATGGGTCGATACGACGAAGGACAATCCCGTGGTGTGGGTGAATCAGTATGGCAAAGGGCGGGTCCTCGGCACCACGCTGGCCCATAACAATGTAACGATGCAAAACACCAATTACATGAACATGATGGCGCGAGGCATCCTGTGGGCCTGCGACAAATTGGACGAGAAGGGCCAACCAAAGCCTGGTTACGGCCCTGCCAAGAGCGCCCAATAACTCACCTTCTTAACTCAGATTTGGCTCAGCCCGAGACCCTGTGGTTTCGGGCTGAATCGTTTTGATTTTCTTTGCGGTAGGCATTGACCTCATGCATGAGCGAGGGTTTCAACCCGGATTTGAGCAACCTCTTCTGATTGTTCTTGTTAGAACTCCTTCAATTGTGAAAAAAAGTGAGAAAATCTGCTTTCAAAGCTTGAGCTCTTTGCAATTTGCATTAGATTCCGCGCGACCCCAGTGATTTATGCTAGGTAGTATCAGCAACTTGTTCGGCCGGAAGGCTGCAATCCCCCATAAGGGTGGACCGCTCGTTCCGGAAAATCGCTCCAACTTTTCCACAATCCAACGCCGTGGATCCAATGATCGGAAACAGACTTATAGCAAAGTCTTCCGATATCGACTCCCTGTTGGACAAACCAAGGAACCCAATACGGTGGAAATTGCTGGCTCCTTCACGAACTGGAAACGCGTCTCGCTGACGCGCGACAGCGTGCTGGGTGCCTGGACAGCAACCATCCACCATATTGAAGGCAACAAAACTCACCATTACATGCTGTTGGTGGATGGCGAACCCTCGCATGATTGCAATTGCGACGGTTTGGCCGTTCCGAGTGGCGGCCAGGAGGAGCGTTACGCGTTGAACTCCGAAAAGGGGCCGCGCGTTTTCATGCTCTTCGGCCAGGCGAAGTAAGGGTCTGTTACCGCAGGCTCTTGATATAAAGTATCAGCGCCTGAATTTGGGCGTCCGATAGGACGCCCTCGTAGCTCGGCATGCCAGTGTCCGATTTATCGAACCCGCTGACCACTTTGGCTGCCGGTTCACGAATCGATTGCTGGAGGTAAGCGTCGTTCGCTACGGTGCTGGTACCATCGCTAAACTTCCGTTCCCGGCCAAAGAGTCCGCGCCAGCTTGGGCCGACTTTGCCCAGGGTGGAGCCATCTGCTGAGTGGCAAGCCACGCAGCCCATCAGCTCCGCTGTTTTCTTGCCTTCATCCGATGTCACAGGTGTGTTCGCACTCGCCACGATGGTGCGAGGAGTTAGATCGACCGTCAGCGCGGCGAAGCCTTCTTTTGTCGGTTCAAATAGCGTTAATTCATACGGAGTGAAATAAGCGCTCTGCTCAAAAGTTTTTCCTTTCGTGGTTCCCAAAGCCCAACCGAGTCGCATTTGCATGACCGAACGCATATCGGGAATTCCAACGAACACACTCTTGCGATCCTTCGATAAGTAAGCGCTGCTGGGCACCATGTTATCCTGGCCTTTGCTGCCATCGGTTTTGAAATGAGGTGAGCCGTAATTGGCTGTGCGTTTGTAGTTCCACCGTTCCGCGGAAAAGTTTGCTGGGTTAGTGGCTCTGGCAGGATCCAGAGGCACGCTGAAGCGCAGGAGAATCCCGCGATCCATGGGCACAACCTCCTGAGGAAAAGTGCTCTCTCCTCCGGTGTAACGCAGGCGAGCCAGTCCGGCGACCTGATTGGCGGTTGTTCCCCAAATTTGGAAGCCGGTTACATACAACTGGCCGTCGACCGGATTGATGGCACCGTTCAGAGGGGCGAATTCGAGGTCGCGCGTGAGGCTGAGAACAGCGGCTTGCAATCGGGAGGTTCTGTTGTTCAGGAGAACCGCGAAAATTTCGGGACGATAATAGCCAAGATGGATTAAAGCATCGTTGAGCGGACCCATCTTTGCGTCCTGCAACCAAACCTGGCTTGCTCCAGAGGCGTTGATGGCGTGTGGAATCCAGGTGAGCGGCTCGGCGATGGGTGCTGGGTATTGCTCCTTGGGCAGGAGCTGGCTGATGAAGCCGTAGAACTGGCGATCACGAATGATGTGCAAGGGAGTTGAGGGGACGTAGTGACCTTGCTGATCGCTCGCTGTAATCAAACCGGTTTTCGGGTTTACGCCCAGGAAAGGCTGTCGCAAGCCGTAGGCGATTTCGGTGACCGTTTTGCCGTCTGGCGAGAGCCGCAGAATGGTCCCGTTCTGTTTGCCGGTGGTGGACCCTTGCTGACCGCCCTTGGCAATAATGAAGGAGCCGTCGGGTGCCAGCTTCATGCCGTTGGCGTATTCGCGGGTTTCCGCGGTTTGCGCCCAACCGTTGGAGAAGAGTTCATGCGTGTCGGCTTCTCCGTTTCCATCGGCATCGCGCAAGAGCCAAATGCCATTGCGATCAAAGACGAAAACTTCCTCATTCCGGACACAAATGCTCAAGGGTTCATGCAGGCCAGAGGCAAAACGTTTCCATTGCACTTGCTCGAGGTTTTCTTTCAGGCCGGAAATGAGCCAGACGTCTCCATCGAAGGTGACGGCTGCAGCGCGGCCATCTTTGAAAAAGGCCAGGTCGGCGATCCGGACGTTGCGCTTCCAAGGGTTATTGAGCGGGAGAGCCATGTTATCCACGACGAAAGCATCTTTGCTCGCGGAGAGTTTTGCGCGGGTGGTGACGGTTTGCGGCCAGCGGGGCAATGGCTTCGTGGAAGTTGCTTCCGGTTGCTTCCATGGTGTGATGGATGCGCTGAACCCAATGGCGATTTGGAGGTCGACCGGTTTGGTGGATGGGGCGACTCGCACAGCGAAGAAATCATTCTCTTCAAGCTTCTCGGCCACCGGTTTTCCATCCTCAATCGGCGCGGCTACCGACAAGTGTAACTGTGGCGGGGCTGCGGCGGGACGGTGGCCCAAAGGCAGCCAGAAGGTGTCCAGATGAGGCCCGATCACCACTCGCCTTTGGACGACGGGTTGATTCTCCTGCATTTGCACCTGGATCCATTCGGTCACGGCGGTTCCAAAGACTTCATATTCCAGCGACAGACCGTTGGGCCTGGAGCGAATCGCGCTGAAGCGGCCATCGACTCGCGGCAGAGGGCCACGTCCGACTTCGTTAGGTTCAGGGCAGGGGGTGCGAGGATCAACAAGATCCATTTGGCTGCCTTTTTGCCAGCCGGGGTAAATGCCGTTGGCCAGCCAGGGCGTGCCGAAGATTTGCGGGAGCTTGTCCTGGCCTTCGGGCGCTTTATCGCCCCCCGAATGATAAGAGCCCTGAGCCATCGAAACGGGGGTTAAGCCTTTGCCGCGCCAGACTGCGGAGATTCTCAGGAGGTCCGTATCGAAGCAGGCCCAACAGCCGTTTCCCAGATTCAGGATAATGCCGCGCGGAGTCAGGTTGTTTGTCGGCCAATCCTTGCCGAGCTTTCGTGCATCCAAGACTGAGGAGTAAAAAGGGAAGTCTGGCTCCACAAAATCGCTCCATGGGCTGAGCTTGTGTGGTGGCTGGACGGGCGGGCTTTTGGCGGGCTTCTCGGCTGCCAGGGTGGAAAAGGCCAGCAGAATGGAGAACAAGGCTGATGCGAGCAGTTTCATTTTCGAGATTACCCTATTGTTGCCCAGCATTGCTGGAGTTCCAAGCGCAAGTTCATGATGGCTTTGACGTTGCAATCAGGCTTGGAGGTTCCTATAAATGGAGCGGTCTACCCATTGTTCGACATTTGCCGCGATGCTGGATTAATGAATCATTGAGCGGTGGTTCAGCGTCTAAAAGGAACTTCAATGTTTCGGAAGCCACAGCTTGGTTGGTTCGTCGGAGGGGCGCTGTTCGCCTTCTGCTGCATCGCTTACTCCACCCCGGCCAATAAGGCTGGCATGGACCGCTATTACGACAAGTTTCTGTCGGCTGACATGAACCGCTGCACCACCTGCCATCTCCCCAGCGCGAACAAAAGCCCCGAGAGCCTGGATGAATTTCCACATAATCCTTTCGGCGACCGATTGCGGGCGCTAGGGAAGGAACTCAGCCGCACGGGCAAGGGCAAAGACATTGCTTCCCGACTCGCCTTGGTGGCGAAGGAGGACAGCGATGGGGACGGGGTGCCGAATGAAACGGAGTTGCTCCTCGGCCATAACCCTGGGGACCCGAAGGATGCACCGACCAAAAAGGAACTGAGTGCGCTAAAGCAAAAGCAGCAGGATTTCGGACAGTATCTGGCTTCTTATCGCTGGAAACCTTTGGAACGGGTTCA
>JAQGOV010000410.1 GCA_028293425.1 Verrucomicrobiales bacterium | reverse complement strand
TTTAAGAGCCGGGCTGGAGTATAGCGCGAAAATCGGACGTTGGGGCAACACTGAAACCGAGGCCCGGTACTTTTATGGGGGTCTCATCGATGAGGTGGCTTTATTCAATCGAGCGTTAACGCAAAATGAGATCGCAGCTACGTATGCTTCTGGAAATGCTGGGATGTGCGATATATTGCCTCCTTCCTTTGCTTCAGACCCGAGCGGAACCAATGTGCCGCCTGGAGGGAGTGTTACTTTCTGCGTGAGCGCGCGCGGATCACAACCGATTCTCTACCAGTGGAGGAAGAACGGGATCATTCTTCCGGGAGCGACCAATTCATGCGTCACCGTGGCCAATGTTCAGCCTGCGGATGGCGGCGACTACAGCGTGTCTGTGCAGAACTCTTCCGGGGCGTTTGTGAGCGCGGCCGCGCGGCTGAGGGTGGATGTGCCAGCGGTGCCGCCGGGCGACAACTTTGCCAACCGGGTGCCGATTAGCGGCTTCAACGGAACGGTTTCCGGAACGAACCAGTTTGCGACTCGGGAGAATGAGGAACCCAACCATGCTGGGAAAGTGGGCGGCAAGTCTGTTTGGTATGTTTGGACGCCTCCGGCCAGCGGCATCGCCACTTTCAACACACGGGGAAGTTCCTTCGATACTTTGTTGGGGGTCTATAAGGGGACGACGGTTGAGAACCTGAGCACGGTGGCAAGCGATGACGATAGCGGAGGGGCCCTGAGCAGCGCGCTCAGCTTCAATGCCGTGGCGGGCGCGCAATACGCGGTGGCCATTGATGGAGCGGGCGGTGCGGAGGGCGATTTCGTTCTGCACTGGGAACTGGAAGTGACGGCCGAGCAGATACCGGTGATTGTCAACCCGCCGCTTAGTCAAACAGTTCCGCCCGGGGGATCGCATACGTTTTCAGTGACGCCGCAGAATTCCGGGCTGGCTTACAACTTTCAATGGTTTTTCAACGGCCTTCTTATCCCTGGAGCGACCAACCAAACGTTGACGGTGACCAATGCGAGTGATGCGTCCGTGGGGGATTACCTGGTGCAGGTGAGCAGCGGAGGGCGGGTGATAGAAAGCCAAGTTGCCAGCCTCCAGATTAACGTGACTGGCGGTGAGACACAGCCCGTGCAAGCTTTCCACAAAGTGACAGACGCTCTGACTTCCCCGAATCAGCTCGTGCTGGGCAATCCTGGAAACGGCTTTGCTCGAGGCGGAGGAAAGGCGGCAACTCTGGCGCGTGGTTACTCCGGGACGCAGATCTTCAGCACGGATCAGGCGGGAATCGGCCAGGCCGACGAACTGATTTGCAACGTGATTAGCCGGTCACCCGTTTATATTCGGTTTACAGTTCAGGAAACCGGCACGCTGTACCTCAATACTGACGGGAGTTCCTTCGACACGGTGCTTGGAATTTCTGACCCGGTTAGTTTCGCCAGCTTGGCTTGTGACGATAACAACGGAACCAATGGCCGCTCCAGCGCGGTAACGCTGGCGGTGCAAAAGGATCAAGCTGGGCTGATCAGGGTGGGAGGAGCGGGTGGTACGGTGGGGGTCCTTCACCTCAACTATTCACTGATTTCGAGGGGCTCGATTCAGCCGCTGGGGTTTGTGGGTCAGAACAATTACCGGTTACGTGTGAACGGTTATACGAATATGCTGTTTAGCGTTCAGACGTCCTCAAATCTTCAAGATTGGGTCCCGCTGACCACGATCTTGTCTCCGACAAACATCTTCGATGTGATTGACCGGGGGACAAGCAATGCGCCGGTTCGGTTTTACCGCGCCTTGATGTTGCCGAAGTTTGGGCCGTGAAGTGGGAAGTGAACGGCTCGAAGTGTAAATGTGGTAGAGATCAGGGCTCGGCAGGAGCGCTCGCCCTACCGCATTTTTTTTGGGTGGCGCCACTGTTTGAAATTGTGCGTCGCTCTCAGCCATGAGCTTTCAATGGCTACGCCCTTCGGGGCTGCAGCGATGTGGGGGTATGTCCACGAAATGCAACTTGGGATGGGTCAGGCCGCCTTTTGTGTCGGGGCGAACTGGAGTTGGATTCCTAAGATATTGAGGATGGAACTTAAGCTCGAAAGGGTTGGGTTTCCGTCTTTTGAGAGCAGGCGATAAAGACTTTCCCGATTGAGGTCAACTGTTTTAGACAATTGGCCTATTCCCCCGCGGGCCTCCACCACATCGCGTAAACCAAGTAGAAACTCCGCTTCTCCTTGCTCCAAACAATCTGTCAGATAGCCGGCAGCATAAGAGGCATCGGCTAAACGGGTGAGCAGTTCTATTTTGTAACTTGCTGTTTTCATTGTTTTTTTGGTTTTATAATCAGCCCAATATTCCTGAGCTTTTCGAATGTCTCGCTTCTGCGTGGATTTGTCTCCGCCACAAAGAAGGATGACCACCTCCAGCCCATCCTGACCGAAGTAGACGCGAAATCCGGGGCCGTAGTCGATACGCAATTCTGACACGCCATTGCCGACCGAATTGCAGTCGCCAAGATTTCCAAGGCGTACCCTTGCCAGGCGTGCATCAATCTTTTGGCGCGTCCTCATATCCAAGAGCGCATCGAACCATTCTGAAAAGGGAACCGTCCCGTCAGACATGCGGTAAAGCCTGATTTCCCTTTCAATCTGTTCCACAATTCTTCTGTGTAGCATAAAAGCTACAAACGGTCAATCCGATAATCGGTCGTCCGAGTCGCGACGCAAATCAGCAATCCTGGATAAGGGCTGGCCTGAGGCAGGGAAAGGAAAAGGATCAGGGTGGGTTGATCCGGGTGGGAGGTGCGCGATTCAGCCGCTGGGGTTTGTGGGAACAGAATGGATGAAAAGGGAAGGGCGTGGGCCGGCAAGAATGAAGGCTGGAGATGAAGTGGAGGAGACAAAGAACCGGTCCGGCAGACAAAGGGGTGAGACAAAGTAGTCCGACGAAGAGGCGAATAGACAAAGTGGAAGTTGAAGCAAGGAGACGAAGAAGAACGGGCGGCAGGCTGGTTGACAAAAGCGGGGCTGCCATCAATTTAAGGCAGGGAAGATGGCATGTTTCTCGACCATTAGAGGCAATTGACGAAATTTGAGCTAGAAGGAGGAGCACATGAGAACTTCGAATGTGGAATCACCCAAGGACCATACAATTAGCTCGCATGGATGCAGGGCCGAAACGAGTCATGACACGGAGGTGCCGGAAATCGATTTGTTGAGTCATTTGACGATCCGAGGCATCACGTTTCGGAACCGGATTGTGATGTCACCGATGTGTCAATATAGCGCGCAGGAGGGAATGGCAAATGACTGGCACCTGGTGCACCTGGGAAGCCGGGCGGCGGGCGGGGTGGCGCTGGTGATTGTGGAAGCAACTGCGGTGACGAGGGATGGAAGGATCTCGCCTGGTGATTTGGGGATTTGGAGCGAGGCGCACATGGAGCCGCTGGCGCGGATTGCCCATTTTATTGAAAGTCAGGGGACAGTGCCTGGGATTCAACTGGCGCATGCCGGGCGGAAAGGCAGCTCGGATGTGCCATGGAAAGGCGGGGATACACTCAGGTTTGAGCAGGGCGGGTGGCAGGTGGTTGCGCCGAGTCCGATCGCATTTGAAGAGGGTGATCCGACACCGCTGGAACTGGATGAGGCAGGGATCAATGGCGTCGTGCTGGCTTTTGAGGATGCGGCAAAGCGTGCATTGCGGGCGGGGTTTAAGGTGCTGGAGATTCATGCTGCGCATGGGTATTTGTTGCACGAATTCTTGTCGCCGCTGAGCAATCGGCGGACGGATCATTATGGAGGGAGTCTGGAGAATCGGATGCGCCTGGTTTTGAGGGTGGCGGAGCATTTGCGTGCGCTCATGCCGGAGAACCTGCCGCTCTTTGTGAGGATTTCGGCAACGGATTGGGCAGAAGGGGGATGGGATATTGAACAGTCAGTTGAACTGTGCAAACGACTGAAAACATTGGGAGTGGATTTGATTGATGTGTCTTCCGGAGCCTTGGTCCCGACCGCCCGGATTCCGGTGGCTAAAGGTTACCAGGTGCCTTTTGCGCGTCGGATCCGGGAAGAAGCGGATATTCGGACGGGAGCAGTTGGACTGATTACGGATGCGGAGTATGCCAACCAGATCATTACGGGCGGCGATGCAAACATGGTGTTCCTAGCACGGGAGCTCTTGCGTGAACCTTACTGGGCGATCAAGGCGACCCAGGAACTTGGGGAGGAGCCGGTGTGGCCGACGCCGTATGGGTACGCGGTTAAGAGGAGGGCGGGAAGATAGAGAATGACGAAACCAGAATGACGAATGGCTGGCGATTAGGATTAGGATTAGGATTAGGATTAGGAGGGGTAGGTTATTTCAGTGCACTTGGAGGCGGTAGAGGCGGAGGGGGGATGCGGCGTTGGTGTCGATGGCGTGGAAGAGGCCGTTGGTTGGGGTGGTGAGGCTGGTGTTGTTTTCCAGGGGTAACCAGGTCATGCCGGTGAAGGGGCTGCCGTCGAAGTAATCCAGAGCGTAGATGCGGTTGGTGTTGGCGTTCCAATAGATCAGCCGGTGGCCGCTAGGGTTGCGGGTGATGCTGGTGATCTTAAGAACATCGCTTGAAAGATTGGGATTGGTGCCGGCGATTATCTCCGCGCCATCTGGAATGCCGTCGCCGTCGGTGTCGGCTTTATTGGGGTTGGTGCCGGTGTTGGTGGGGCTGATGTAAATGCCGGTTCCTGTTTCGTAGATGTCCGGGATACCGTCGCGGTCGGTATCGACAAGCGAATCGTTGGCGCTGGTGTAAAAGGCGTAACGGGTATTGTTGGGAATAGGCTCGTCGGGGCTGTTAAAGGAAATGTTATCGAAGAGGCTTTCGTACATGGTCCCGTTATCGAGCATGCGGATGTTGATCGCGATGGCTTGAACATGGTTGGACTGGAAAAGGGGAATGCCCGCAGGCTGGGTGAACTGGGCGAGAGAAGCAGTGAAGGTATCCCAGCCGTCCGGTCCTGGAGTATAAATATGGCTGAATTCAATCCAGCTATTGACGCCGGATTTAACCTGCATCTCCAGCACGCAATGACGGTTGTTTTTTTCACGGAATTGGTAGCTAAAGACGTAGTTGGTCCAGAGGCTGCGGTTGGCAGGGAGGGCAAATTCGTTCGTAAAAACGTAATACATCCCATAACCCGCGAACGTTCCAGGGTCGACGGCATTGCTCGTAACGAGAAAGGCGGTTTGAGCGCCATCCGCACCTTCGTTACTGACGCCTTGAGCAAGAAAGACAGAATTGTTTTTTTCAGAGTAGATATAGGTACCCCATGGGGCCAGAAGGTTAGGATCGGCACCGAGGGCGCGGTCTTCGAAGCTATCCCAGAGGTCGTTAGGTGTGGCGACCGGGACGGTTTCAGGGCCGTTGAAAACGATATTGTCGATGGATCCCTGGTAAACTGAGTTCGAATCGAGCATTTGAATGTTCACGACCAGAACGCGGACGCGGGAGGAATCAAAATGACCGACGAAAGAGGGGATGTTGAATTGGTCCAGCGAGGCGCTGATGGTATCCCACCCGTTGGAGCCGGGGGTATACGTTTTGGTATAGTTGATTAAGCCGCCGCGGCCATCCTTGACCTGGAGTTCCAGGATGGCGCGATAAGGATGGGCATCTTTGAACTGAGCGCTGAACGTAAAATTCGTCCAAAGGCGGCGATCATGAGGAAGGGTCCAGTCGCGGTCGTAAATGTATTGGATGCCGAAGCCGGAGAAGTCACCCGGGTTTGCAGGGTTCTGGACGATCATGAACGCGCCCTGGTTACCTTGTGAGGCAACATTATTCACCCCTTGAGCATAGATAGTGGAGTTATTGTTTTGGGCGTAAGAATAACTGAGCCAGGGAGTCAACCAGTTTTGGTCGTCCCCGGTGCCGCGGTTTTCGAAGCTGTCCGAGAGGTCCACGGAGGCATTTCTGACCGCCTGAAGGTAGCTATTCCAGGTAAGGGTTCCGGAGGCATTGGTTGGGACTTTGATGGAGAAGGTGTGCTGATCGGTGCCCGTGCTGGTGAGATAAGTGGAGGAGGCGATAATGTTTGTGCCGGAGCGCAATTCCAGGACGACGTTAAAAAATTGGGTGCTGCCCTTGAATTCCTCCCACAGGTCGGCGCGGCTGAGAGGCAGAGGGTATTCCGTTGGATCGGGGGAAGGCAGTTCCTGCCAACCGAGCGTGATAGAATAAGTGGTGCCAAGAGCAAGATTGGAAGGCAGTGGGTTCAATGGATGCACCCCCCACGCCAGCCGGACCGGCAAGTAGGTTTCGCAGAGTCGCAGGCCGTTTTTCTCCAGCCAGGCGTGAAAGACGTATTGTCCGCCTTCGAGCGAGGAGATGTAATTCACATCATTGGGATCGGCATCGGGAAGTGGAACCGAGATCGGCACAGTGCCCTGGCCGAGGCTGACGGGCGTGCCGAGCGACTGGCCATAGGTTTTGTTTG
>JAQGOV010000242.1 GCA_028293425.1 Verrucomicrobiales bacterium | reverse complement strand
GTGAGGTGGTGGCCAAGAACTACCTATTCCTGGACGGCACAACCGCCGACTTTAGCTCCAACCTCCCCTTGCTCGTCATTAGCACGGAAGGTAAGTCAATCGGACCGCTTCAAACCACACAGGGTTCAACGAGGACGAATGGGACCCTCACGATTATTGATGGAATGAACGAGCGCAGTTCCCTTCATGCGAGGCCGGACGTTCAGGTGATGGCAGGTTTTGAATATTTTGGGAATAGCTCAATAAATTTCGCAAAGAAGGCTATCCGATTCGAAACTCATGATGGGCTCGGCAACAACTTGGAGGTTAGCATCCTCGGGCTGCCACCTGAATCTGATTTCAAGCTCAAGAATCCCTACGACGACAAGACCATGCTCAACGATTACCTCGCGGAAGAAATGTTCGAGGAATTAGGCCACTATTCGGTGCGGAGAAGGTTTGTGGAAGCTTTTGTCGACACGGGCGGCGGAAGAATTAATTATGCCGGTGATTACTACGGGATTTTGGTACTTCTTGAAACAATTAAGATAGGCAAAAATCGAGTAGATGTTCCCTCAGTTCCACTGACAGCCACAACGGACCCGGCCATTTCTGGAGGGTACATTTTTAAAAGAGACGTGACCGAGGATTTATCCTTTTCGACTGCTGGTGGGAGCGGGTTTCCTGGCCAGATCCTTTTCATGCACGACCCAAGGCCAACGGATTTGCGGGCTGTTCCGGGGACCACGATACTAACCCCCGCAGGAAGTAACCAAGTAAACTATCTGCGGGCTTATCTCAATCGAATGGAACAGTCCCTCTACGCTGACAATTGGCTCACAGCCACTGGCACAAATCATTATTCTTACTATTTAGATGTGGATTCGTTCGTGGATTGGTTTTGGAGTGTGGAATTCCCCAAGCAAGGCGATGGTTATTTGGTTAGCACTTATTTTTACAAGGATCGAGGGGGTAAGGTAGTGGCGGGCCCGGCATGGGATTTTAACCTCGCTTTTGGAAACGGGAGCGGTGGACAAAAGAGTGGCTGGCGTTATCCCGGAACCAACCCCTGGATTACTCGCTTGATAGATGGCAACCCTGATTTCATGCAAAAGATTGCAGACCGGTGGAGCGCGTTGAGAACAAATGTGTTGGACGCCAACCGGGTGCTGAATCGCATCGATCAATTGGCAGCCTACCTTGACGAAGCGGCGAGGCGCGACTTGGCTAAATACGGCACGTTGGGTGTCCAAGTTTACCAAAACCCGGATGGGCCAGATGTCGATTTTGTACACCCCTTATCCTACAATGACTACACCGCGAACAGCATCATTGGCCAAATGAAGAAATACGTTCTCGGCCGGTATCTTTGGATTGACGGTCAATTTACCCCGCCTGCGTCCATCAATGCTTTAGACGGCATGGTCACAAATGGATTCCTTCTCACCATGAGCAGCAAAGCAGGTGCTCAAATCTACTATACGACAGATGGCACAGATCCCAGAGGGCCGGGAGGTGTTACCAACGGCATCCTTTACACAGGTCCGATTGCAGCGAGCGGGAATATCGGCATTGTCGCGCGCTGCCGTGAGACCAATGCGTGGAAGAATACCTGGAGCGGCCCTGCACGGGTGACTCTGTACACAGCCATTCCGCCGTTGCGCATTACGGAAATCATGTATCACCCCTCCGCTCCGCCTCCGGGCACCACGAACAGCGCTTCGGATTTTGAATATGTGGAGGTAAGAAACATCGGGGGCCCCCCTCTCAACGTAAATCAATTCTCGATCAGGGGTGGCATCGACTTTCGGTTTCCAAATATCGTCCTGCCTGGCGGGCAATCGGCGGTGATCGTGAAAAACCTTGATGCGTTTCAATCTCGATACGGGACGAATAATCCGAACGTGCTCATTCTCGGTGTGTTCACCGGGCAACTCAATGACGCCGGAGACCACTTGGTCTTACGCGGTGGAGTCGGTGAACCAATCCTCGACTTTTCCTACGAAGCCAACTGGTTTCCAACCACGGATGGGGTGGGTTTCTCGTTGGTCAAGACGGGGGACAACTCGCCCTCTACTGACTGGGGGCTCGCGAGCGGATGGCGGCCAAGTGCCTGGGTTGGCGGCTCACCGGGGCAGGACGAACTGTTTCTGCCTGCTCCTCAAGGAGTCCTGATTAACGAGGTTCTGGCTCACTCGCAACCACCTGGCGATGCCATTGAGTTATACAATGCTACGATCAACCCGATTGATGTCGGTGGCTGGTTCTTGAGCGATGATTTTGCTACTCCCCGAAAATACGTTCTGCCCCTTGGAACCATCATTCCCGCGTTGGGATATCTTGTTCTTTACGAAACGAACACGTTCAATTTTCCAACGAATGGCCCCACGAGCTTTGCTTTGGGTGCCAAAGGTGACGACATTTGGCTCTTCTCAGGCGACGGAACCAATTTAACCGGGTACGCGGACGGATTTACGTTTGGCGCGTCGGCGGTTGGGAGGACCTTCGGCCGTTATATGACCAGCGATGGCACAGAACATTTTGTCCTGCAATCGAGTAATTCCCTGGGCGGGCTGAATTCCGGGCCTTCAGTAGGACCAATCGTTATCAGCGAAATCAACGCGGATCCCGTGGACCACCATTCCTATCCGGGAGATGAATACATCGAGTTGCAAAACATTGCGGATGGGATCGTGCCGCTCTACGATCCGGCGTATCCCACCAATACGTGGCGGCTCCAGGATGCGGTCAGTTATAGTTTTCCAGGAACAAACGTCATAGTTCCACCTGGGGGCATCCTCCTGCTGGTGAGTTTTGATCCTGAAGCTGATCCGGCTGCGACAACCGCCTTTCGCCAGCGCAATGCCGTTCCGCCCAACGTGCCCCTGTTTGGACCCTGGACTGGCTCGTTGGATAATACCGGCGATAATGTGCTCTTGATGCGGCCTGACGAGCCAGATCCCAATGGTTCGGTCGCTTACTTCGTCGTGGACCGGGTAAAATATTCAAACAAGCCGCCGTGGCCAAACCTTTGGAACGGAACGCAGCTTAGCTTGCAGCGGCGATCAGCCTTGAGCTATGGAAATGATCCGGCCAATTGGGTGTCCACCGGTCAAACAGCAGGAGTTCCTACTCAGCCATCTGCTACACCTCCTGCGATCACCAGCCAGCCAGGCGACCTGACCGCGCCCACCGGGCGACCCTTGCTCTTGTCCATCAATGCAACCGGGCCTAACCTGCGTTTTCAATGGATGCGGAATGGTTTGATCATTCCTGGCGCAACCGATTCCATGCTTACGATCACAAATTTTCAGCCTCAACACATCGGAACATACAACATCATCGTTCACAATTCCGCCGGCAGCGTTGAAGGAAGAGATTTCAACGTGTCCTTCCGATTGGGGCTACAAATTCTCCAACAACCGGTCAGCCGGGTGGCGACCATTGGCGGGGCTACAAATTTTTCCGTGAGCGCCGTAGGTTTAGGGCCGTTAGCGTATCAGTGGAAACTAAACGGCATAAATGTGAATGTCAGCAACGCTATCGGGGTACGCAACCCTGTTCTAACAATCACAAATATTCAGGTTTTGAACCAAGGTGCTTATACGGTTTCCGTGAACGATGATTATGACACTTTCACCAGTAATCCGGCCAGCCTGGCCCTCGTTTACCGGCCACTTTTTGTTACCCACCCGCTTAGCCAAAAGGTAGTTCAAGGAGGTTCCGTGACACTGAGTGCGGCCGCCACGGGCACTACGCCAATGACTTTTCGCTGGCGCAAGCAAACCAACACTTTCGCTTACACCACTT
>JAQGOV010000388.1 GCA_028293425.1 Verrucomicrobiales bacterium | reverse complement strand
CCGCGCCGCACAAATGCTTTCCACCCTCATGGCGGTGATGGCCATTGCGCCGCTGCTCGGACCTATCGTCGGCGGGCAAATTCTGGCGCTCGCAGGTTGGCGCGCGATATTCTGGACGCTGGTGGGCGTCGGGCTTGCGACGCTTGCAGTGCTGTTCACGTTGCCCGAAACACTCCCCGCTGAGCGGCGCAACCGTGAGCCTCTGAAGCGCGTGCTCATTAGCTATGGCCATTTCCTGCGCGAACGGCGAATCCTCGGCTATGCGGGCGCTGGCGGCTTCTTCTATGGCGGCCTGTTCGCTTACATCGCGGGCACCCCTTCAGCTTACATCACCTATTATCACGTGCCGCCGCGGTTCTACGGCCTGCTCTTCGGGGTGGGCGTGGCTGGCATCATGGCCAGCAACTTCGCCAACTCCCGGCTGGTGACGCGGCTCGGCGGCGAGCGCCTCCTGGTGGGCGGCACAGCCGTGGCGGCGATCAGTGGTGTCCTCCTCGCCGTCGCCACCTGGATCGGCTGGGGCGGCTTGGCGGGGCTCGTCTTACCATTGTTCCTCTTCATCTCGGCGACCGGTTTTATCGTCGCAAACTCAATCTCGGGCGCACTCGCCGGTTTCCCCGAACGAGCCGGTGCCGTGTCGGCTCTGGTCGGTGCAATCCAATATGGCAGCGGCATTATTGGCTCCGCCTTGGTCGGCGCCTTCGCCGATGGCACGCCTTGGCCAATGGGCTGGGTGATCGCGATCGCTGGGGTCGGGAGCCTGCTTTGCGCGCGATTTCTTCTTCTTAGTTCGCGCCCTGTCATTTCCAAAACGAACCCCCAGACCGCGTAAGCAATCAAATCTTGTTTTGCGCCTCTTACACCTCCTCGCGGCAACCATCCTTTGGGGCACGTCCGGAAGGACCTCCCCGTTGAGCAGGCCACTGCCTTTCTTGTCCCTCCCTCTTCTTAGCAGCTAATCCCTGCTTCGTGATTTTCGTGTCCTTCGTGGTTCAACTGCTGCCCTCTTTGTGACCTTGCTTGCGTCTTTGCGTTTCCAAAAAGGAAGGCACCAACCCCTTGGAACCATCGAGGGAATGCGCAATCATAGAGTGCCCGTTTCAAGCTGCTCCAGGTAGATAAAAGCAGGAGACTTAACGCCCGCCTCCGCTCTGATTCGCACAAGCTTGGGCGACTCGAAGAAGCGCTTGGCATCGTCAATGGAGGTCCAGGCCGAAAAGTGGACAATTTTGTTGGGGTCGTTCTCATACCTGAGAACTTGATACGAGCGTTCCCCGGCATTCCTTCGAATGTCAGCAGCCCCGTCAAAAACTTTTTTCCAGGCAGGGTAGTCCGCGACTTCGTGGATAATTAAAACGTATTGCATGACTGGCCAACGTTAACAGCGGTTGCCCAGTCGCCAAAGCGAGTTCGAAGAAAAACTCAGCCTCACCAAGAGCACCCATCGATCGTCATTCTGGTTTCGTCATTCCTTCCCGCTCCCCCACCGCATGCCCCCTTCCCTTTGCGTGCTTTGCGGCCTCGCCTGCGCCTTTGCGTTTAAAAAAAATGCACCGAACACTAACGCAATAACTACAACCTTCCCGACTCAACCTCTGTGTCACCCCCGCCTTCCTCTGTGTTGAAATCGGGCCCTGCAACTCACATCGTGCATCTCCCCTTCTTCCCCTTCACGACAAAAAGGCTGACGGCCATCCCCATCCGAGAAACGAAAAACCTTCCTCGGAATGGCTGCCCGCTTCGCGCTCCAACTCTCCATCCGTGTTTATCCGTGCCCATCGTTGGTTAGTTCCGCCAGTTTTCCTCTTGTGCCTTGTGCGTCTTTTAGCGGCCAATGAGTTTTCATCCCCGGTGGAGAGCGCCAGCTCATGATGACTTCTATGAAGAAATTCCGTTCCCATTTTTGTACCTCCCGCGCCTCCTCACAGTAAACCCCCTTCCTATCTTCCGTGCGCATCAGGTTTTGATCGTCATTCGGTCATTCGAACTTCGTCATTTTTTCCGGGTTATCTCTCCCACGCACCTCTCGCGTCCTGTGCTCCCCACGCATCTCCTGCGCCCCCCGCGTTATGCAATCCGAAAGGGCGTGCTAAAACCATCCCGCGAAAGGTAAGTATTATGCGAACGAACCTAAAAAAGTCGGAGTGCGCAGCCGCGGAAGAGATGCGGCGGGCCACTCCTTGTCCTCGTAAGAGACGAAGTCATGAGGCTCTGATCAATTCCCTGGTCGTCCTGGTCCACTCTCACCGTCTCATTTACTCACGTTCTCACGCTCTCATGATTGCTGCCCCTGCCCAACATGGCATTGCCGGGATTCCCATTCGTGTCAATTGGCGTCCATTAACGGTTAGACTTCCAGCGTCTGAGGCCCCTGGCTCCCGGCTGCCCAGGCAGTTTTTACCGATGCAATGCACAGTGCAAAATGGTGCAACGCTCCATGCCAATTTTCCACCCGGATTTGCAGCGCGGCCGGCCACCCTTCGTGGTGAAGGCAGTAAATCGCAAGCCTCCGGGCTTCCTAAACAAGCCGCTGCAAGGCTTAACAAGGCCACGCAAGCCTCCCGAAGAATTGCGTTCGCAAGCCTTGCCTGCAAGCCCATCAGGACCCCCGATCTCACTGCAGCCTTTTCCTCACTCTCTGGTTTTGGCGCGAAACACCCGTCGCGTATCGTCGGGAAATATCGCGAAACCCCCAACCTCCAAAACCACCCGAATCGGGAAATATCGGGTTATCTCGGAGATTCTCGGGAAATGCATCAAAGCTTGTTCTCCTTCAGGAAATATCGGGAAAGTTTCCGAACCACCCCATGCCACGGCCAAATCGTTAACTCAGATCTTTACCCGGACTTAACCCGGAATGCTCTGACCTATCATCCGAAGATTCTGATTCAATCCGACCGATTCCGACCTAATCTGACCTACCCAAACCGATCCCTCCCTCTCCGCCGCCGAACCAAGGGAGCGGTGGCCTCCCGTTCTCAAACTCTGGACTCTGGACATTGGTCCTTAGACAATAGCCCTGTAACCCAATGTAGCCTTTGGAAGGCGAATGTAGGTTCATGTAGGCTAAAAAAAATCCCTCGCTCCTGTAGCCTAATTCCAGCCATCACTTGCTCCGTGCCTGCCGAGGGCAAGCCATGTTGCCCAAACAAAGGGCTGCCCTCGTCTTGGGGGCAGAAATGTACGATGAGCAGAAAGGTTGGACTTCTTCAGCCGCTGCCACCAGTCCAACGTGGGTTTTTGCGTTTGGGCAACACGCGCGTCATGAGGCAGACCGGTGCTCAGCCCATCAATCCAACTATCCGTTTATCCACCCATCCACTGCCCAACATGCTATTGCTGGAATTCCCATCTGTGTTCCTCCGGGTGCATTCTGTGGTCAGAACCTATGCGTCCGGTTTTGTCAGGAAATGTTCGTCGCACAAATTCCGGAAATATCAGGAAACTTTCCGCACTGCACCTTGCCTCGGACTCATCACCAAGGGCCACGCACTCGCCATTCCATTGAAGGTTAACCCCGGTTTAACCTTCAAACAACCAGCGGTTTGGCCGCTGTGCGTTACAATAACTTAATTGTAACCATCCCTCCCTTTTAAATGTCATTATTAGTGATTGCTAAAATCTAAAGATACTGCTGTAATTGCCCCTTCAGAACCAACAAGCGAATTACCCATCGGAAGTATGTTTGGTGCCAAAATCCAAAGACCTAAAAAACCATGAACCCTATCTTCACATTTCGACCACATGTCGCGCTCGCATGCGTTGCCATTTTGGCAGGCGCTGCTCTAACTGCCAGGGCGCAAACCATCCCCAACGGCTGGTCATCCGCCGCCTGGACTTCGGATGCCACTTCGGGCGTCGATGGAACCAAACGCTACACGCACGCCTACAGCTTCGCGAGCGGCACCGCCACGACCATCAACGGCATACCATTCACCGGCAAGGCTGGCGCGAATCCATCGGTGGCCGGTTCGTTCTCGACCGCAAACTACGCCAATGTTTTCGGCGGAGATGCCAATAACATCAACGCCGGAGGCAGCTCACAGTTAGCGCGTGACTTCGTTTACGGCGACGGCATCAACGACCAGTCCATCACTTTGCAGGGCCTGACCGCGGGAACTGAATATATCTTCACCCTCTTTACTGTCGGTTGGGAAGGCCCAGGGGCGCGCAAGGCCAAATTCTTTTTAGGTGAGGATTCCCTGATTATTGATCAGGACGCCTTCGACAATAACAACGGCAACCGGATTTCCTACCGTTACATCGCCGCATCCAGTTCCGTCACCCTCACTTGGACCCCCCAGCAGGCGGCCAGCATCCATTGTTATGGATTCGCCAATTACGAGGCCACCACGCCCGTCCCGCCATCCATCACCGGCCAACCGGCCAGCCAGTGCGTGCAACAAGACCAGACCGCAGTCTTCAGTGTGATAGCCGTCGGCAGTGCGCCGTTGAGCTACGTGTGGAAAAAGGATGGAGTGGTTATGATTGGAGAAACTGCTTCGACGTTGTCGATTCCCAATGCAGACAGTTCGAAGGCCGGTGTTTATACGGTGGTCGTCTCCAATTCGCTGAATACCGCAACGAGTGTCGGCGCGAAACTTGAAATCGGCCTGAACACCCTCGTAAACCCAAGCTTCGAGGCCAATTCATTTACGACTTTCCCTGGGTATGTCAGTGGCAATGGACCGATTACTGGTTGGAATTCGCTTGGCAATCACGGCCTCATTCCCGCGTGCGGCAGTCGCTTCGCCGTCAACGGCGCGATTCCCGAAGGCACACAGGTTGCGTTCATGCTGGGCGACGGCAAAATGAGCCACATTGTCAGCGGATTCACAGTGGGTGCTGATTTTTA
>JAQGOV010000240.1 GCA_028293425.1 Verrucomicrobiales bacterium | reverse complement strand
GGCTAGTCATAAAATCAGTGGTGCCGGGTCCAAGCGGAGGAAGCCTAACTGCCTATCGAATCGAACAGACTGGGCATGACATTGCCTTGAGCGAGCGGTTCGGCGGATGGTATCTCACGGGTTCTGGCGATTTCACCAACCACTGGGGAAATCTCACCGGACGACTTTCACCGCAAGGGTTGAGCACCTATCCCGTGCTGCCGGGAAAACGCTTTGACTGGGCGCGGTATCCCGTTGCGACCAGCGATTTGCTGGCGCAAATGCTCCACGAACATCAGGCAGGTTTCGTGAACAGGGTGGTGGAAGCCACCTATCGCACTCGCGCGTGGCTGCATTCCGACAACGGAGCGTTAACGCCTGAACACGCGGTTCAACTCGGAAGCGACGCGAAAAGCCTGACGAAGTATATCCTTTTCGCAAATGAAGCGGCTCTGCCCAAGGGCGGCGTGGAAGGCGCAAAATCGTTCAAGGAGGAATTTTTACAAAAGCGTAAAGCGGCTTTAAACGGGGCATCACTTCGGGATTTGGAACTCCGAACCCGACTTTTCAAGCACCGCTGCAGCTACATGATCTATAGCGCTGCTTTCCAGGGACTCCCGAAGCCGCTGAAGGAGGCTGTGTATAGAAGCATGAGCCAGGCGCTGGATCCTGAGGGTGCGCAAGCAGACTTCGCTTACCTTCCACCCACAGAGAAAAACCTAATCCGAGGCATCCTTCGGGAAACCGTTCCGGAGTGGCCAGAGAAACAATAGCAGGATTGTTGTTAATATGAGAGCGGGTTTTTCCCAAGTCTCAGGCCCTTGAAATTGTTTATTTTCTGCGTATAAGTGAAAGCGCCATGATATTGCCCGTCGTCTTGACGCTCCTTTTGTCCTTCGCCTCGGTATGCCAGGCGGCAGTGATCAGCCGTGGGCCTTACCTGCAACAAGGCACACCGACGAGCATTATTGTGAAATGGCGCACGGACAGTCCAACGGACAGCCGGATGAGTTTGGGGACCAGCGCGGGTTCTCTTACCCTTTCATTCAGCGATGGGGGGCTGACCACAGAGCATGAACTTCGGGCAACCGGGCTAACACCGAACACCGCATATTATTATGCGGTAGGTTCCTCCACTGCTCAACTGGCAGGCGGGGTGGATTATTATTTTCGAACCGCTCCTCTCGCATCAAAGCCGACGCGGATTTGGGTGATTGGTGACGCAGGCACGCAGACTTTCCAGCAGGAACAGGTGCGGGATGCGTATTACAGCTATGCGCAAGGTCGTTACACGGATCTGTGGCTAATACTTGGGGACAATGCGTACCCCGCAGGGACGGATGACCAATACCAGGCCGCAGTGTTTAACGTTTATCCGGAAATCCTTCGGCAAACCCCGGTCTGGCCGACAATCGGCAATCACGAGACCTACGGAGCACCCGATAACGATCATTTGGCTTACCTGGATATTTTTACGCTCCCCAGGAACGGGGAAGCCGGGGGAATTTCTTCCGGCACGGAAAAATATTACTCATTCAATTACGGTAACATCCATTTTGTTTGCCTGGATTCCATGACTGTTTCCCGCCAGCCCGGCAGCGCCATGCTTACCTGGCTGGAGCAAGACCTGGCTGCCAACACCAATCATTGGTTAATAGCGTATTGGCATCATCCGCCGTACACGAAGGGGTCTCACGATTCTGATTACGAAATCGAGCTGATTGAAATGCGCTCCAATGTGCTGCCGGTTCTGGAATCCTACGGAGTGGACCTGGTCCTTTCAGGCCATAGCCATGCGTACGAACGCTCTTATCTGCTGAACGGTCATTACGGCCAAAGCTGGGAATTCCAGCAAAGCATGAAAATTAATGCTGGGAGCGGCCGGGAGGAGGACGGCGGTATCTACAACAAGACCGTAAACGGCCTTTCTGCAAACAAAGGCGCTGTATATGTTGTTGCAGGCTCCTCCGGCCAAACCGGCGGGGGAGAACTGAACCATCCCGCCATGTTCCTTTCGCTGAATGAACTGGGCTCCCTGGTATTGGATCTGGATGGTTCGACTTTGGAAGCAGTATTTCTTCGGGAGACTGGCGAAATCTCTGATCATTTCACGCTGCACAAGAGCCGTCCCTCCGACGTGCTGATCACCCATTTTGCGGTTGGGGGTGGCCTGGCCTACATCGAGTGGAAATCAAAACCAGGATCTTTTTACCGAATCCAGTACACCACGAATCTTACTCCTCCTCAGCATTGGGTGGAGGTGTCCGGCAATCTCCAGGCAACGGGCACAACAACGCCCTATTACGATTTTTATTCACCGACCGATTCAATGCGCACTTATCGAGTGGTGGATATGACAGAATAAAGGCGCGCTCATCCGCCTTACCACAAGAACGATTTCTGCTCAGCGAGCAGCTTGTCCCCATCCCAAAGCGAAACCCGCCAGGCATTAAGGTCACCCAATTTGGAATAATCGTCACCCTTGAGCGTCAGTTCAGTCCATTTATTGAAACCGGCCGCGTGCCTGACCGGAGCTTCCAGGGTGATCGCGGTGGTCTCGCCACCTTTGGTCCCGCGCGTTTCCAGGCGCAACTTCAGTGGTTCTATCGTGCGGGCTTTCCACTGGATTTGGAACTGCATCCCGGAGCGGTCCTCCGGGCGTCGACGCAAACGCGATTGGTAAGCATCGCGATCATAAAGACTGGGGGAGAGACTGTTGCGGCCCTGGAGGTCAAGATATTGCGGCAGAACCTTCATAATTTTATCCCCAGCCGCATAGGCCGGGGAACTCACACCTCCTAGAAGCACTGCCAGGAAACACCATCGCACAAAAGTCATGGAGGAAACTTAGAGCGCCTGGTGTGGGAACTCAATTCTGTTTTGGAGGCGCCGGCGCAGCGGGCTTTTCCACGGGCGGCTTCGTTTCATCCGGCAGCAATTCCTTGATAGTCTTGATGGGGTGAAATGGCATCAGGATGATCTTGGGAAGCACGTAAAGAGGCTCTGTCTTCGGCTCTTTCAAAGTTCCGGTGATTTTATATTCGAAGAGCTTTGTCACTGGCCAAAGAATTTTGCTAATCACGAACCCAAAGGCAGGCATGTCCCGAAGCAACTCCGCTCCCATTTTTCCGTCCACGCGCTGGTCCAAATCCACGGCCCCCTCGTATTCCATGCGCATGGCGGTAGCGCGGATTTCAAGGTCCCTTGAGTAAATCACTCCGTTGGTGATTGCGTAGGTGGCAGTGGCTTCCTTGGCCCGGCTGTTGCCCAGTCCGGGAATAACCGCATTTAGAACCGGGGAAAAGACGCCGAAGATGGGAATATCCCAGAGCAAGCCGTCCTTTAGGTCCAAGAAGCCATTGCCATCGACCGCTTTCCAGTTTTCGGTGTTGCCGCGCGTTACATGCAATTCTCCGGTGAGGGAGCCTTCCAATTTATTGGTTTTGAAACCGAGTTGTTCCACGAAGGTTTTCAAATCCAGATCCGCCATGCTGAGGTTAAATTTGAAATCGGCGCCCTTTCTCTCGGTGCCAAAATTGAAATCCGCGTTCCCGCCGACCTGCCCAGTGCGGAAGGTGCCATGGGCATTGGTTACCAGCAGTGAATGGCCAACCCAATCCAGGTTGGCTGTCACTTGCTGAAGGAGAAAACCCTGCCAGTGAAAACGCTGGCCCGCGATGTCGAAGTGAAGGTCATCCTGGTGGCGTCCGCGCTTGAAGTCGACCGACCCGTTCAGGCGGACTATCGGTGGTTCATCAAATTGAAATGGTTCCAGGGCTCGCGTAGCTCCTTTGCCAATCATGCGTGTGACGGAATGGGCATCCAAATTTCCTACCACGTTGGTAAACCAGACTCTGCGATCGATAAAATCAATGGAGACCCCAGGCGCATTTCCTTCTTTGCCCTTGGTTAACGCTTTTGGTTCCAGGAGGCAGAGGACCTGATTAGTGTAACGAAACCAACTCGAAACAAAATCAACCTTCTCCCCGCGAAAGGCCGCATTGGTCACGATTACTCTACCTGCGGCCCCCAAACGTTGCACGTCCTGCCAGCGGCCCCAAATTTCCGCTTCCACGCGCGGAGGAGTCGTGAACTCTAACGAATCAAACACATGCTGCTGGTTTTCCTTGTCAAAGAATGGCTTGATCGCTCGCGGGTCAATTCCGCTCCGCAATTGCCAATGGAAATCACGCGTACGTTGGTCGGAAAAATAATCGGCCACCAACTCGCCCTCAGGTCGGGTCACCTTCAATTCAGGGATTCGCCAAATCATATTCGAAAAAGCAAAGGGAGAACGAGCAGCCAGGAATGGAATCCCTCGGTAGGAGCCCTCGCCAACGTCGAATTCCCCTGAAACCGAGAATGTCGGCATGATATCTTTCTTCCAGTCAATTGGGCCATCGGCGGATGGAGGAAGAATAATTCGCCCCTGAGCACGCAACTTTGGGGCTTCTTTCCAGGCGTAGCTCGCGAGCCAACGCCGGGCATTGGTGGTGAGCAGGCCCCCAATTTTTTGAGCGTCGAAATGGCTGGAAGCTTCGAAAACTACTTCACGAGCCTTCGAGTTCACCTTGAGTTTTGCGGTGAGCTCCCCGTCGTAAAGCCGGCTTTCGGCAGCGAGGTGAAGCAGGGGGAACTCCCAACCTGCTTTGACGCCAATCCGTTGCACGTTCAACTTCTGCGATTGAAAGTTGGTAACTGTGATAGACGCAGTTACCGGAAAATTAGCCAGCCTTTCACCCCAATCCAGATTGGTCCTGGACAGCACCCATTCGTTGGTGGAGGGAAGATGCCCGGCAAATTCAACCGCCACGGATTCAGCCGTCCCATCACGGACGGAAGCCCCGGCCAATAATAACCGGCCAGAGGCATCGGCCGGGTTCCAGTTTGTATTGGCGTGACTCGCATTGAATGCGAGTTGCACCTGTCTGGACTGAAACCATTTCGTCTCGACGGTGGTAGCGGTTAGATCCACATCTGCTTTAAGCGCCGCACTGTTCGCAGGGTCGGGGACGACTCGGGCCACCATGTCCAAATGACTGGCTTTGCCCCAATGGGTTTGGGGCTCTTCCAGCGCAAACACCAGATTGGCCGTAGAAGGAAAGAGGTTTGTGAAGGGAGGCTGAAGCGAGGCGTTCAATCGGAAAACCCGGGCATCGGCATTCCAAAAAGGAAGATGAGCCTGTTCCGCTTTGAACTCGACACGTCCCTCAAACCATTCATTGGTGAGCGAGGAGGGAGACAACCGGGCCACCAGCAGCAGATTGGTTCCCTGAACCCAGGGCGAATCCACACCCGCCACCCGGCAATTCATTTCGGCCAGCGATTCCCGCAGGTTTGCGGCATCCGCCGTGAATTTTAGGTCCACCTTTGGCGTGCCATTGAATTTGATTTGATCGAGCGTCGCCAGGACCCGGCGCATGACAGACTCGGTGAGCCCCTGTTTCCTGGGTTCTTTCGGTTTAGGCAATTTCCAATCTCGGATGAAAGAGCCATTACTCAGGGTGCCGGTGAATTGGACTTCAAAGCCCATCATCCTGCCGGAGAGATTATCCAACTGCCAAACGTCGTTGGTATGGAATCGAAGGTTCCCTTTGATGTCGTTGATTTGGAGCGCGGGCAGGGGCTGGTTCGTGTGGGGAATGGGCCAAACCACCCGGCCTCCATCCAGCTTGACGGAATTGATCACCAGGTTTTTGTGAAGCAGCGCTTCATAATCAAAGCGGCAGGCTGCCGCTTCCACAAAAACATGAGGACCCGGCTGTCTATCCGCGCGTTCCAGGTAGAGTTGCTCGGCCACAACGCCGCGATAAAAGCGAAGGCGCAGGCGGCTAAAATTGGCGTCCCATCCCTTGCTCCTAAGTTGAGCAATCACCCTGGCCTTAATAAAATCTGGCAGGCCGACTTTGTTGAGGAAAAATAAGGCGGTAACAATTGTCAGCAGGATCAGGAGGATGAAAATCCGAAAGCAGCGAAAGCAAAGCCTGAAATACCGTTTTCCGCGGCTTTGCGGCTTCCCGGGCGTGCTTTGCTTTTTGTCTGGTTCCCCTGTCACCACACCAAAATTCCCTTTTGTTGCGCGAAATCAACCGTAAAGAGTCAATGACCGGACGCGGCCGTCCTGGGTGCCGGGTTACCCAGGGCGAACGCGACTTTTATGAACACTTGCAACGGGAATTCAAAGACCATGTTTTGACCGTCCACGTTGGCGAGAGCATAAGGGAAGTTGGAAGGCGCTTTATCCCCGAATTCAATGGTGAGGAACTGTGGCTTATCGGTGCCTTTAAGTTCAATCACAAGCTTGTAGCCTGGTTCCTTGAAGCCGTAAAGAACACGGTTAGCATCGTTCTTTGCCACCCATGCCGAGGCTTTCAAATTTCCAAGCTGATAAATCGTTTCCTCTACCTGGAACGAATTAAGAATCCCGGTTGAGCCCTTCTCGAATGTCCATTCGCCACTTAGCTTGCGAAGAATTTTGCGAGCATAACCCTGTTGATGGATAGTCACGCTGGCTACCTGGTTCGTTGTGAACGACCAAACTCGGCGATCCCTGAGCTGCCAGGGCTCGGAGGGCAGGCTGTCCACATCGCTCAATCTCAGGGAATACACGGAATCCTCGGAACCACGCGCAAACACCTTTTCACCTTGAACTGTGCTGAGGGCAATAGAAGCAAGGAGACGGTTGGTGAGCGCCCCCAAGGCATTGGTAAAGGTTGACTTCAAGGAGTATTGGCGGATGGCCGGAGCAAGGCCATACATTGAAAAATCCGTTACCACGTCCTTCTCAACGTTACCCTCGAGCGTGGCTAGGCGGTTCAACCACTCTCGCATAAGGTCCGGGTCCGCCGCCATGGGTTGGACACCAGAAACCATCCATGAGTTCGTTCCCTGGCGCTGGACGACGAATTTTTCAGAACCTTCGATCTCGATGGTACCGACCTGTTCTGGCGCAAACGTCACCAAATGATAATCGCGGAGATCGGAGGGCGATTTGAGCAACTCTTCCAGCAGGGATTTAGCCACCTTTACAATGTTGGTGTTGGCCATCCGCCGCGCGTAGACGAGGCTTGGGTCATTGGTCACTGGCTTTCCAAACTGAACCACCAACTGGTCATTGGTGCCCTGGCCAAATATCAGCTCGGCTTCCGGAGGCTGCAAACCGTATTGGTCGAGGTCCGCGTGCGGATCATCCGTTTCGAAGCCGTTGATCAGCTCCATTTGCACGCGTTGCTTCAACGCTTCCACTTTGCCCCGATCGGCCCGCGCGTAGGTGGGTTTTGACAGCATGAAGCTGTGGTTGGTGGGGTCTACCTGGATGGCATAAGATTTTCCAGGAGCCCGAAACTCCATCCGATCCGCGTTGGGGTTCACGTTCACCAGGAAAATATCACGCCAGGCAGCAGGGCTGGGTGGAAGCTTGTCATAGGCTTCAGCGCCAACCACATAAATATCCTGCGAATTCATGAGCATCATGTAAACGCGATCACCCAAGGAGGTTTTGGAACCGAACAATATTTCCAAGCGTCGCCCCGCGCAACCAAGGACTACGGTTGCGCTGGGCACATCAAGGCCAAACTGAGCGATAGTCTGCTTCTGTTCGCTGAGGTCTTTTGCAGTGATTCTTGTTTGGGGTTGCAAGTCGGCCAGCAGCGTCAGCAAATTCTGAATGCCGTAAGGCTGGGCAGGATATGAAAAGGGCGAAGTAATGTTCCAACTGTCATTTGTCCGCTCCACCTTCAAAATAAATTGATTGGTGCGACGGAGTTGGAGGCTGATGACGTCGGCGGGCTTGAAGTCGACCAAACGGCTGGGAGGCTGCAACCGTGCGGCAGTGCTCGGGATATGCCTCTCGACCAGGTAAATGAAAGCAAACAGCGCGCCTGCGAGGGCTATCAGCATCCATGTAGGTTTCCAATTCATGCAAGATTTTGAATCAACTGCGGCGGCGTAACCAAACCATGGAACCGAGCAGCAAAACGCTTCCCGGCATGCCTGCCAGGAGCAGCCATCCCGCGGCTGTACGTTGCGAATCGGTCATGTTCAATCTGTATTCCTTTACGGGCCGAGGCGCGAGCGGCACCAGCAGGTCGTTGCGCGCAAGCAGCCAGTTCAAAGCGTGGCTCGCAAAATCATGGTTGCTGTTGTGATCAATGATTGCATTGGCTAAAAAGAGTGAATCACCGCAGACGAGGATGCGTGTTGAGCCGCGGTCTTTGACGCCTTTCAAGCTGCCCTTTTCAACCGCCACTGCCAAGGGCACTGGCCCGATGTAGTCATTGACGTTTTCCCTGCGTACAAATCCCGCGCGTATATCGGTGATTACGCGCCCATTTTCCCCGCAAAAAGCCAGCCTCTCAACCTGCGGAGCGTCGGCCGTGGACGCGCCTCCGTCCAGGTTTGTGATTGAGCGCGGCAAAATCATGATAATGCTCCTGGAGTCATTCAGCGGTTTCACCATCGGATGAGTTCCGAAGCGGGACACAACGATATCCTGGCCTGACTCACTATTTGCCTTATCCACCACCACATTGTTGCCAACGGCTACCCCCCAATTGGCGAGAAGCTTTTCCAAACCAGTTGATCTGTTATAGCTCAACGGAATGTAATTAAAGAGCACAAACAAGCGGCCACCTTGTTTAAGGTAGCGCTCTATCTTGTCCAACTCTTCCGGTGGAAAGCCGTCGGTGGGGCCAGGTATGATGAGCAGGTTGCAATCTAGCGGGATATCAGAAGGGCCATGCAATGCCAGAGGTTCATACTTGATGTTGTTCTCGTAAAGGACGTTGGCAAAGCTGGAATAACCGCGCGCTTTGTCATCACTATCTGGCTGGTGTTCACCGTGGCCTTTCACAAAGTATGCCTTAAGTGATCGTTGTGAAACCACGTTAAGCAGGGCCGACGTAAACATCATTTCCCCCTTGAAAGCAGTTCTCCGCACTTCCTGCTTTCCAGCCAGCAGCGGCCTTACATCTATTTCCGACAATTCGCTGGAGGTAATGGTGTTCTTCTGGTCCTTGGTCGCGAAAATGACCATGTTCCGACTGGTGATCTTGTGCTTGGCCATGACCAGTTGAGCGGCGGCAGGTTCCTTTTCCGGATCAACCGCCTGCACGGAAATATGCGAATTGGCGTACTTGTATTCCTTCAACAACGACCAAATCGCCTCGTAAAGCGGCTCGGCTTTTTCGAAGAAGACGATCACTTCAACGTCGTTTGTAATCGAGGAGAGGACGTTCTTGGTAAACGGAGAGAGAACATTCTGGGCATTATCGGAAACAGGGAAACGGCTGTAATGACGCGCCGCCAGGTAATTGACCATGGCTACTACAGCCAGAAGCGCAAAACACGCGAGGAGCACGTTCAGGCTGAACGTCCACCTGCGTCCAAGTGAAAAGCTGGGGCGGTGTTCTCGTTCCATGATTTATTTCCAGCGCCTGCTCTCGACTGATTTGAGAGTGAGAAACAGAAAAAAGACGGTGAAGCTCAGGTAGAGCACCACTGGCCGGGTGTCAATCACACCGCGGGCGAAATCCTGCATCTGCTCGATCAAGTCCACCTGGTTGAAAAGCTGGGCTTTCCAGCCGGTTTGCGTTGAAAAAATCATTGCTGCAAAGCTGAGCAAAAACAGCGAAATGCCGAAGACCAAGCTGATAATGGCCGCAATGATTTGGCTTTTTGTGACAGAAGACGCAAAACATCCCATGGCCATGTACATCGAGCCGAGCAGGAAAATGCCGACAAACGTGGAGACGATCGTTCCGGAATCAAAAATGGAATTATCATGGCTGTAATACCGCAGGGTAAACAGGCAGCCCAGCAGCGGAAGCCAGAGCAGGATGTAAAAGCACATGGCTGCGGTAAACTTAGCCAGCACGACCTGCAGGTCGCTGACGGGAGTTGTCATCAATGTTTCAAAGGTGCCCACACTCTTCTCATGCGCGAAAGAGCGCATGGTAATGACGGGCGATGCAATCAGCAGGATCAGCCAGAAATAGATGGTCCCATAAAACAGCTCGGTGATGGGACGGATGGTCGGTTCTTTGTTCAGCGCGAGAATCAGGTTCTGAAAGCTGCAGCCGAGCAAAAAAAGAACGGCGGCGATCACGATATAACCCGTCCAGGAAAGAAAATGGGTGCCCAATTCTCGTCGCACCAATGTCCAGTAAGCTTGCATCAGGTTCCTTCCTCCTCCCGATCCGCACGGGTGATGCGGACAAAAATATCCTCCAGTGAATAACGGCTCCGGCTCAGTTCCCGCATTGGCCAGTTGTTCCGGCAGGCGACCTCGTAAATAATCGGCCTCAAATCGGTCGTGCCGTGAGCAAGGAATGAACAGCGGATATAATCTCCCTCGGCGGGCGCCAGGTCAAAGTTTTCGATCTCAGGAATTTGATCCCAGCAAAGTTTCAAGTCCGAGACCGGGGCAGCAATCTCAGCGACAACTTTACCACGGTCGCTCATCGTCCGCTGGAGATTGTCGGTGGTGTCTGCGGCTAAAATTTTTCCCTGGTGCAGGATCAGCACCCGGTTGCAGGTCATTTCGACCTCGGGCAAGATGTGGGTAGAAATGAGGACCGTGTGTTTTTGGCCTAAATCCTTGATTAACTGCCTTACCGATCGAATCTGGTTGGGATCGAGCCCGATGGTCGGTTCATCGAGGATGATCAACTCGGGTTCGTGAATCAGAGCATCGGCCAAGCCGACGCGCTGCTGATAACCTTTGGAGAGGTGACCGACCAGTTTTCTGGCGACGTCCAACAAACCGCATTGGTGGAGCACTACTTCCAGCCGTTCGCGGCATTTGGAGCGGCTTAAGCCCTTGAGCGCACCACGGAACGCCAGGTATTCCTTGACCCGCATTTCTTTGTGCAGTGGGTTGTTTTCCGGCATGTAGCCGATGCGGCGGCGGACTTCGTCAGGTTGGGAGAAGACATCAAACCCGGCAATGCGCACTGTGCCCGTGCTAGCGGGCATATAGCAGGAAAGAATGCGCATAATCGTGCTTTTTCCTGCGCCATTTGGCCCCAGCAAGCCCACGATTTCCCCACGCCCCACATGAAACGACACATCCGACACCGCGGTGTGCCGGGTATAGCGCTTTGTCAGGTGCTCAACTTCGATCATTGGACCATCACTCATGGGTCGGAGCAATTCTAGTCAGGATATTGTTTGAACAGCCAACAAAAACTATCGTAGCTTTAATTCGATCGTTCCCTGCCGATACTCGATAAAAGCGCCTCTTTGCCTCGGAAAAACGACTTCCAGTGCAATTTTCTCCCCTTTGCCTTTCCCATAGGCCAGTTTTGCGGCGGTCACAACACTGGAGAGCGCCTGCCCATCCATGGTGGTGATGACCATGCCGCGCTGAAGCTCCGCCTGGGCAGCCGGGGTGCTTCGATCCACGCCAGCGACCAAGATGCCTTGAACCCGGGGCAAACCCATCGATTGAGCAAGTTCCGGGGACAATTCCTGGACTGAAAGGCCCGTTCTTTTGCGGAAAAGCTCGGAATTAAAAAAGTCCTTTTCAGGTGTAAGCCGTAAACTGAGCGTCCGGCGATCGGTCCCGCGCTGGATCGCGAGCGTCACGTCTTTTTTATCCTTCGCTTCGATCAACTGCCGGTTGAAGTCGATAAAGCCCTTGGGAGATTTGCCATTGATTTGGAGGATGTGGTCCCCAGCTCGCAAACCCGCCTTGCCTGCTGGACTTTCCATTTGAACCGATGCGACCTGCAAAGGAGGGCTGCCGGGCCGAACCCGGGCGCCAAACCAAAGGGATTCCAACACCTCAGGGGAGTAAATCTCGGACAAGGCCTGCGACACGCGCTTGACGGGAATCGCAAAACCGATTCCCTGGCCTTCGCGGTAAACGGCAACGCTGATGCCGATCAAGTCGCCGCGCAAATTGAGGAGCGGTCCACCGCTGTTGCCGGGATTGATAGCCGCATCTGTTTGCAGCCAATCGAGGACGTCGAGAGGTTCGTTTTCAGAAGCAGGGCGCCGGCTCTTCGAGCTTAAAATGCCCTTGCTAACTGAACCGCCTAATCCAAATGGATTCCCCAGGGCCAGGACCGTTTCGCCCAGCAGCAAGTCGTCATCGCTGGCAAAACGCACAGGCGTAAATTTCTCGTTCTGCTTGGATTTGATTTTAAGCAGCGCCACATCCGTGAAGGATGTGCCGACCAGCTTTTCCGCTTCGTACTCCCGGCCATCCGCGAGTTTTACCCAGACCCGGCTCGCGCGACCCACCACATGAAAGTTGGTCAGGACAAAGCCTTCCTCATCAATGATCACGCCCGAGCCGAGGCTGTACTGGGTATTCGGCTGGCGGCGGCGGTAGTAAGGATCGAAAAACTCCCGAAATAAGTTATCGAGAGGCTCACGGGTGGTAACAATTTCTTCGGTGGCGATATTGACGACTGCGGGCATGACGCGCTGCACGGCCTCGACGGTAGCATCGCGGCGGATGTCTCGCTCTTCAACGGTGAGAGCTGCGGCAGCCGCCAAGCTGTAGCCAGATAGAACTGTAAATGCCAGAAGACCAATCGTTACACAGCTTCTGCGATGGCTCGCTCCGAAAAATCCAGTCGTAATCATTCTCATCCCTTAGAATCGTCACCATAGGACTTTTGTTCAAACGCGCCCGTGCAAAGTCCCGGCAGTTAAAGATACGCTTGACTTTGGTGAAGCCGCCGCCGAAAAGCAATGGTAAGGTGTCCTCACGCATTAATAGTTTTTATGCGCAATGGCGGCTCCGGCATGGCTGGGCGTTTTTGCTCCAGGAACTTCCGGTCCCGCCAGAGAAACTGCTCCAGGTCATCTGGCATCATCAGCGGCTGCTCCGGGACGAATTGAAAACCGTGGATGGCCGCCGTTTGCGCGTGCTGCATCCTGGTTTTTGGAACCACGAGGCTGGACCGGATTTCCAAAAGGCCATCGTGCAGTTCGACGGCGAGGCGCCTCAAAGCGGCGATGTGGAAATCGACATGGCCCCGTCGGGCTGGCGCGGGCATGGCCATGAGAAAAACCCAGCCTACCAAAAAGTGCTGCTCCACGTGGTTTGGGAAGGCGCAGAATGCAATCCTCGTTTTCCGACGCTGGTGTTGAAGCCTTTGCTGGATGCTCCGATAGCGGAGCTCGCGACGTGGCTGACGAGTGAAGCAGCCGTGGGTTTTCCAAATGCCCTCGCAGGTCGCTGCTGCGCCCCTCTTCGCGGGCTCGGGGAGGAGGAATTGCTCGATTTGCTTCGGCAAGCTGGCTTGGTCCGCATGTTCAGCAAAGCTTCCCAACTCCAGGCTCGGGCGAGGCAAGCCGGCTGGGAGCAGGCGCTTTGGGAAGGGCTTTTTAGGGCGCTTGGATTTAAGCACAACGTCTGGCCCATGCTGCGGTTGGCTGAACTCAAGCCGCGGCTTGTGCCTGAGAAGCCACGCCCCGGGTTGTTGGAGATCCAGGCCCGCCTGCTCGGGGCGGGTGGCTTGCTGCCGAAGGAACTGACCCGCACGCGAAGCCGCACGGATCATGATGTGAAAACGCTCTGGGACATTTGGTGGCGCGAAAGGGAGGTTTATGCGGATTGCGAGATGCCGAAGAACCTTTGGCGCTTTGCCGGCCTGCGGCCTGCGAATCATCCGGAACGACGACTGGCGGCGGGCGCGCATTGGCTGGCGGTGAATGAGCTCCCGGGTCGGCTGCAGCAGTGGTGTACGTCGAAACTTTCCACGACCCAGGCCGTGCAGGAACTGGAAGGAAGTCTTCAGAAGGACAAGGATGATTTCTGGTCCTGGCACTGGACACTGCGCGGCAAGCCGATGGCTAAGCCACAACCGTTGATCGGCTCTACCAGGGTAACCGACTTGGCAGTCAATGTCATTTTGCCTTGGCTCTGGGCACGAGCCAGGGAGGGACAAAACGAAAACCTTCAGGAAACAATCGAGGACCGCTTTTTGGAATGGCCTGCCGCTGAGGATAATTCAGTCCTTAAACTGGCCCGGCAGCGGTTGCTGGGTTCAGCTTCTGAGAAACTCTTCAAAACTTCCGCACCGCAGCAGGGATTGCTGCAAATCGTCCGGGATTTTTGCGAACACTCGGACGCATTATGTAATAACTGCCGTTTTCCGGAGCTGGTTCAGCAATGGTGGTCGAAGATTTAAAGCGCCACGGTTATAAACAAAAATGCGCTGGTCGATTCGGGAGAATTCCCGGATCAACCAGCGCCGAAAGTTCAGTAGCAACCGCCCTAGGCTTTGATGTCGACCTGGTTCTGTGGAGTATTGGCAAAGCTGTCAGAGCCTTGCTCAGATTCACCGGAAGCAGCGCCGTTTTCAGGCTTGTGCGCCTTCACCGGTTTTTGCTCCTGCTCTTCTTGATCCGCGTCTTCCTGGTCATCATTGTCCTCGACCTCATCGCCTTCGCCGCCTTCCGCCTCTTTGGGGTTCTTGGCCCGTTTGTTGCGGGGCAGGGGACTGAGCATGACGTTGATGCCTTTGCCAATGAGTTTAGCGGGAGCATCCGGATGTCCGAATGGCGTGATCTCCTTGATAAATTTTTCGACCTGCTGGAAGCCAAACTCCTTGTGAGCGAGTTCACGCCCTCGGAAACGCAAGGTCACTTTCACCTTCATTTCCTCACAAAGGAAATCGATGGCGTGCTGGAGCTTAACACCAAAATCGTGGGGGTCGATCCCTGGGCTGAGCTGGATCTCCTTCACCTTGTTGGCGTGCTGGTGCTTTTTGGCTTCTTTTTCCTTCTTGGATATCTCGTAGCGGTACTTCCCGAAATCCACCAGCCGGCAGACTGGCGGTGTGGCATTTGGGGCAATTTCCACCAGGTCCACTGCGCGAGCACGAGCCATATTAATGGCATCGGCCAAAGAATGGACACCGAGCTGATTGCCGTCGTCGCCAATCACGCGGACTTCGCGGGCGCGAATTTTCCCGTTGACTCTTACGAATGACCCGGACGGAGCAGAAGATCGAGGAGCGAAAGGGCGACTCAAGACGCCCCCACGGGTTGAAGCTTGTTCATGCAGATATATTCACACACTGACACAGGTAAATTCCTGGGCGATAAAACGCAGGGAAAATTTACGGAGATTGCAAGAAGATTGCAAGTC
>JAQGOV010000343.1 GCA_028293425.1 Verrucomicrobiales bacterium | reverse complement strand
CGCTGATTTTTGAACTTTGGTCCAACCAGGGCAAACCGCGCGGCCAAGCCATTTATACCGTGCCTACCCGTGCCCTTGCGAATGACAAATTGGCGGAATGGCGTGCTCGGGGATGGGACGTTGGCATCACCACTGGAGATTTGGCGGAGAACCTCCATGCCCCTGTTCTGGTCGCTACCCTGGAAACTCAAAAAAGCCGGCTTATCCAGGGGGACGGCCCGTCCCTCCTGGTGGTGGACGAGTACCAGATGATCGGGGATCCAAACCGAGGCCTGAACTACGAGCTGGCGCTGGCCCTCGCTCCACCTCAAACCCAACTCCTGCTCTTGAGCGGCAGCGTGGCCAATCCACAGGATATTGTGAAATGGTTCCGCCGGCTGGGGAGGGACGCTGTTGTCATCAAGCACGAGCATCGGCCGGTGCCACTGGACGAGGTGCATGCAAACCATCTCAGCTACCATGTCCCCTCAAATATCAAGGGCTACTGGCCGCGCCTGGTCGCCAAGGCGTTGGCTGACAACCTTGGGCCGATCCTGATTTTTGCTCCCCGCCGCGCGGCAGCCGAGTCCCTCGCTTCCGAGCTGGCGCGCTACCTCCCGAATCCAAATCCTCTACAGCTTCGTCTCGACCAGAAACAGCTCGTGGGCGAAAACCTGGTTCGAATGCTGAAAAGCCGGATTGCTTTTCACCATAGCGGATTGAGCTATGGAGCAAGGGCAGGGGTAATCGAGCCCTTGGCCAAAGCGGGTCAGCTCCGTGTGGTTGTCGCCACGATGGGTCTCGCCGCTGGCATTAATTTCTCGCTGCGCAGTGTCGCTTTGGCCGGCGAATCCTATCGCCGGGATTACGTCGAGCAACCCCTTCGGCCCGATGAGATTATGCAAATGTTCGGCCGGGCCGGACGCCGCGGCATCGACGAAGTCGGCTATGTCCTGGTGGCAGCTAATGAAATCCGGCTGCGGGATGCCCATCCTGGCCACCTTTCTCGCAGTGGAATGGTGGACTGGGGCGCTTTGCTTGGTCTCATGAGCGCCGCTGCCAGCCAGGAGCGGGATCCATTCACCGAGGCGGTTCACGTCCAGGAGCGGCTCTTCAGCTCCAAGCCGATTTTCCTTGGCGTGGAGGAATCGTTGAAACATCCGAACGTGCCCTGCGGCTTAAAAACCGATGCAGAGCGAGCGCGTCATGTGCGCAAGCGCGTCCGCGAAATGCTGAACAGCCGCGGAGATTGGCAATTGTTGCCCGGGTACACTGAAAAGCCTTTGCGTGACATTTGCCTCATGGAACCTATCCCCGGCGTGCCTCTTAATTCCCGCATGGCGCGAACAAACCCTGGGGATGGCGAAACCGTCGAAGCGGAGAAGGAGCCCGCCAACCTCGTCCCGATCGGCATCCAGCCGACCCTTCGTTCTGTCCTTACCGAGCCCGATGCGCTCGAAAAAGTGGGGCACGGAATTCTCAGCGTGATCGGGGAGCAGGAAGGACGAAAGGTTTATGGCCGCAGCCTGACTGTCGCCGAGGTCTTGAATGACGACCGCGTGCTGCTGGTGAAATGGATTCGCCGATTGGTCAACTGGAATGCTCGGCAGGTCACCCAGCAACTTTGGCAGGAACGCATTGTTCCGCTCCTCGAAATGAAATTAGGGGAGCAAAAAACCCCCGTCGTAAAGCTCGAAACCCAGGGCCAGAAAATTGTCGCCATGGTCAGCATCGCTGATTTAACCATGCGTGTCCCGGTTGATTCCTACGAGGTGCCGATCTGGCGTCCCTATGAACGGGAAGTGTTGCCCAGCGACTGTGCTCGTTGTGCGCTTGTGCCAGTTTGCCTGCAGCTCCCTACCGCCACGGGAGTCGCCATGCTCTGGCGCCGCCTTGGTCTGGTCGACGCCGCCGGTGTGCCAACGCTGCGCGGCCGGGTCGTCAGCTTTTTCTCTGGTGGCGATGGCCTGGCCCTCGGTGCTGCGCTCGAAGACACCAGTTACCACTTGGACGAGTTGATCTACGACCTTGCCAACCTCGACGCCGGATTCCGTTTCGCCGGCGACGAAAATCGCTGGGCCGGCCGCCTGCCCATGGCATGTCATCAGATTTACGGGCTGCAAACGATCCCTGGCTACCTCGAGAACGGCGTGCCACCGAAGTATGGTGCAGGGGCTGAGCAGGTGGTGGCCTCGATCCATAAAGACCCTCTCAGCAAGAGCGCATGGATTACCGATTTGCTCGGGGCAGGGGACATTGACCGGGTGATCATTGAGTGGCGCAGCCTCCTCCGGCAGATTGCCAAGGCACCCACCTTGGAATGGCCCCGTTGGCAAGCGCTCCAGGCCATGGCAAAAGGCATCCTCCTCGAAACCGAATCCCCCACCATGACCGAACTGCCTCCCCTCGACTACGCCCAAACCCGCCGCATCGATCATCAACTCATCCTGCGCAGGCACTAACGAATCATCCTTCCTCCTTCATAATTCTTCCTTCATAATTCCTCTACTTCCCCCCGTTCCATTTAGCTGTTTTGCTGATACTTGCGAGGATCGCAACGAGTTCCTTCGCCTCTCCCAGAACTGGAGCCATTTGCGAATTTGTTACACATCGGCTATCTACCAACAATTCTAGCCAATAATCCGTCTCCTCGATCTCGTTCAACGAGTCCCCAATTTTGGAAATGAACTCCGCCTTTGACCTTGCCCTGAAAGCTTCCCGGTAGTTGGCTCCAACGGAAGTGGCTGAGCGGAGCACCTGTTTCCCTAGCACCTGTGCCACCGCGTTTCTCTCCGGCAACGCCGCGTACATTTCGATAACACTCAACGCAAACGCCTTTGTCCTCAGTTTTAGATCATAGATTTTTTCGCTCATAAATCGATTGTGCAAAGCAGTAAATCGGACGCAACTTTTTTCATCCCGCAGTTGCGCTGCGCCCCACTTCATAATTCATAATTCCTCCTTCATCCTTGCCCCCGCCCTGCCTTCCGCGTATGTTAGGTCTCAAGTCGTTTAGCCTATGTTGTATCGGAAGTTGGGTAAAACAGGATGGAAAGTCTCCGTGCTCTCCCTGGGTGGTTCCTCCGTCGGCGGCGCTTTTGGGCCCGTTGCCGAGAAGGAAGGCATTCGGGCTATCCGCACGGCCGTTGATCTTGGAATTAACTTCGTGGAGACGGCTCCTTACTACGGCTCTTCCAAATCCGAAGACATCCTCAGCAAAGCCCTCAGGCAACTTCCCCGGCAAAGCTTCTATCTCGCATCGCATGTGGGACGCTCCGGTCCCGGTCAAAAAGATTTTGATTTCTCTGCTGCGGGGGTGACGCGTGGGGTAGACGAAAGCCTCCAGCGCCTCCGGCTCGCTCACATCGATTTAATTCAGATCCAGGACATCGAGTTCGCCCCCGTCACGCAGATTGTCCAGGAAACGATCCCGGCTCTGAAAAAACTCCGGCAACAAGGCAAGATCCACAAAATTGGCGTCACCGCCTTTCCACTTAAAGCCTTGCGCAATCTTCTCGAACGGGCCGAGGTAGATGCCGTGTTGTCCTACGGCCATTACACCCTCAACGACATCACTCTCGTCCAGATGTTTCCATACCTGCTCGACCAAGGAGTGGGTGTGATCAACGCCGCTCCCTTGGGCATGGGCTTGCTCACCGACAAAGGCCCGCCCAAGTGGCATCCCGCTCCCGCGCAAATCCGCGACCAATGCGCCAAAGCCGTGGCCATGTGCGCCAAAAAGAAAGCCAACCTCCCCCGCTTGGCCATCCAGTTCGCCGCCTCCCACAAGAGTATCGCCACTACGCTCATCAGTGCCGGCAGTGCCAAGATCATCAAGGAAAATATCCGGTCCATCGAGAAGCCCATGGACCTGGAACTGCTCACCGAAGTCAGCGAAATCCTCCGCCCTATCCAGAACAAATCCTGGACCAGCGGCCGCAAAGAAAATAATTAAACCCTCGTAGGAAAAGAGTTAACGGGTTTCTGATTTTTTCCCGAGTTAACCCCTCCGGGAGAGAAGCCGTCATCCGAATGAGTCAGGAGGATGGTCGAACTTTACCCCACAGCGGATCCGGGATGGTGCCGCCGTCTGAGTCAATCAACTCCACCATTTCTTCAACTGCCTTGCAGAGCTCCGCATAAACTGCTGCTTCGTTATCACCGTGAACTCCACCGAGCATGAGTTCGGGGCAGCGGCCAATGAAGCACTTGTCCTCCTCGCTCCACGCCACAAATTTGGCATAGCGCGCAGCGGCGCTTTTGATCTGCTTCCGAGTCATAAAATACTTCCTGACTTCAGTCCTGAATTTCGCTCTAGGCAGCGATAACATCAATGTGAAAACGGCTTCTCTTTTCCCTGCCTTCATGTTCTTCGAGCCCTTCGTGGTGAACCCAGCAGAACAAGCGTAAGTAGCCCGCGTCTCTCTCATTAACACACCGCTTCAGCGGTGTGTAGCACAGCCAAAATCTGTTTAACGGAGGGTGCAAATGAGCTTGAAAAAAGGAGCCAAATGGGCAGGATTCCGCCGAGTAAATGCAGACGGTAAGAAGGTTATACCTGCTTCTTCTCCTAATAGTTGTGACCCCGGTGTGGGCTGCCGCACCGGCCAATGACTATTTTAGCAACCGCGTCGAGGTGAGCGGCGGAAGCATCAGCGTGACTGGGGATACCGCTTTTGCGAGTTTGGAACTCAATGAGCCAGCGCTCACCAACGGTGGAAACCGGACACTTTGGTGGACCTGGACCGCGCCTGCATCCGGCTGGGTGAAGACCAGTGTGGAAGCTGGATTTCCCAGTTCATTGGTGTTTTGTAAGGGCGAAGCGTTAACTAATTTAGTGCAGGGCGCGAGAATCGACCAATCGGCTACTAACTTCGGCCCTTTTGGCCCGATCGTGATTTCTCCATTGGCAGCCTATTCGCCATTGCCAAGCCCCGGTGACCTGCACGTGCTGGCAGGGGAGATTTATCAAATTTGTCTGGTAAGCTCTAATTCGGGACCTTTCCGCTGGAATCTGGATTTATCAACCCTGGAAGTCGCCTATCCGGCAGCGAATTCCCTTCTGCCTGCTCAGACTCCTCTGACCCTGCAACTCACCCCGCCGAATCCGAATATAGAGGGTCAACTGAAGAGCATTGTGTTCAAGGTTATCACAACCAATTCGCCTGCCACTTTTCCGAGCAGTCCCCACATCTGGTCTGTTGGGAGCACCGGAATCGTTGTCTCCAATGTTTTCGGGGATTTATTGCCCAATGATTATTTCGTGTTTGCTGAAGTGACGAATCAGGCAGGGCGCTATCTCACTACTCCTTTGAACCAGTTCAAATTGAAACCTGCCAATGACGATTTTGCTTCCGCTTTCGAAATCACGACGCTGCCGCTGAAAACAAACTACTATTTGTATAACAGCACCCAGGAAATCGGAGAAACGCCTCTCTCAAATCAAGTGGTGAGTGGCTCCGTGTGGTGGCACTGGATCGCTCCGGAAAGCGGCGACGCTTCGCTAATTACTCCGGAAGCCATCGGCGTCTTTACCGGCCCGAGCTTCTCGGAGTTGAACCTTCTTCTGGTTGGCCAGGACCGCGTTATTATCCCCGTTGTCGCAGGCACCTCCTACTACATCAAGGTGGCACCACGTTTTCTTTCGGCTGTCACTGGAGTACCTGCTGCGCGGTATTTCGAATTTGCCATGCGTCCGCGCAACGACGATTTCGCGGGCAGGCAACTTCTATCCGGAGCAAGTGTCACTGTCACCGTGGACAATACGGGAGCGACGGTCGAGGCCGGCGAGAACGAAATAAGTCCCTCCATCAACCATACCCTCTGGTGGTCCTGGACGGCTCCCACCAATGGCTTGTTGAACCTGCAGGCATTCTCCTTCACCAATAACGTGAAGCTTGCGGTCTGGCAGGGGGAGACGCTGACTAACCTAAATTTGATCGCTTCGAAGGATTTTGTGGTACCGCTGGGACCTCCGTGGGTGCTTTTCCCGCCCCCAACCCCGCCGGAACCGCTCCGATTCGAAGTGCAAGCCGGGGAGACTTACCACATCTCTATTGGCAGTTCCGCAGCCGGGCCATTCAGCCTGAGCCTGGATCTTTGTTCGATGCGAGTGCTGGCTCCGAAAAATGGCGGTATAGTGAACGGCCCAACGAACCTGCTCTTGTTATTATCCGCGCCTCAATTGAATATTGAAGGGCAACTCCAGGCTTTATCCGTAACTGCAATTTTCACAAATCCGATCACCTGGACGGGGCAAAGGGGCTTTTATCACGTGCCGGGCTCAACCGGGGCTCTAACCGCCGTCACAATTACGAATTTGCTGCCAAACGATTACCTGGTTTATGTGGACGCAACGAACGGTGCGGGGCGGCGAATCCTGGGACCCACGAATCGTTTCCGGGTTTTGCCGGGGAATGACTTTTTCACAAACGCCATTCCCATCAGCGGTTTTGGAGTACCTCAGCCTTTCTCTTTCGTCTTTTGCACGGCCGAGGTGGGCGAGCCTGCGGTGGCCATGCAGTACGATCAGCGCTCCCTTTGGTGGCGCTGGACCGCTCCCAGCAATGGACCCGTGTTGGTCAGCGCGGGCGAGGCGGGGCTCGGGGTCTTTAGCGGCTCACGGGTGAGTCAACTCACCACGCTTCCAAGCATCTACTCGGATGGCGTCCTCCGGTTCCAGGCCCAACGGGGCGGAGTTTATTACATCAAGGCAGTTCCCACGTTTTATACCTGGTACGGCAGCCTTGTGATAATACCAGCGCCGGCCAATGACGATTTCGCTCATCGCATTCATCTCACCGGCACCAATTTTACCGTCACAGTTTCCAACGTGCCGAGTTCCATTGAAGTCGGGGAGCCCGCGCATCAAACCTCAGGCTCGCTTTGGTGGACGTGGACGGCTCCATCCACCGGCCTCCTCGTGATTTCACCGGATTCGCCACTTGAGCTTAATTACGCCAGCGTCGAGGCCTTCCACGGAACCTCAGTGCTTGAGCTGACGCCGAAACTAAACATGAACGAGTTAAATCTAATCGAAGGAATCGCCTATCGGGTTGTTGCCGGCGAAACGCTTCAGTTGGCCATCCACGCTGGCACCGACCGCCCCTCTGCCAATCTCAAATTCCGGTTCTATGCCACCCCTCCAAAGGACCAGCTAAGAATCATCGATCTGAGTTCTCAAGGGATGGCATTTTCCCTAATGGGCGAGCCAGGTCAGGTGATTACCCTTGAAACGTCTACCAACCTACTGAACTGGATTCCCATCCAAACCACCACGGCGACGACCAATGGGCAAATGTTTTTCGGCCGGACTCCGGCCGAAGGCAAAAATGCCTTTTTCCGGTTAAGGAGAAATTAACCGGCAGGCCTGCGCGGGTTTACCCGCCAACCCTCTCTCTCATTAACACACCGCTGCAGCGGAGTAATAGCAAGGCCCGGAAACGCCGATTGCACGCTCTTCCGTCAAGTGGCATACTGGACACATGAGCACGAAGCTGATCGAACAACAGCTATCTGACCTGCAAAAGCGGGTGGCAGATCTTGAGACTGTGGTAAAGCGAAAGCCTCGTGATGCGTGGAAGCAAATAATCGGCACTTCCAAGGGCCAAAACCTCGACCGAGAAGCCGCCAAGTTGGGGGCCACGTGGCGAGCTAAGCAGAACAAGCGCAAGTCGCCCGCCTTCTCATTAACACACCGCTTCAGCGGTGTGTAGCGCCGGCAAAGACTTCATCAACCGTTTTCAACGGTTTCTCCGCACTCCAAACAAAACAGCACCCGTTAGAGCCTGTTTTAAAAATAGGATGGCTCCCGTTTTCACCAAAAAGGCTGGATGGCTCGGCGCGAC
>JAQGOV010000330.1 GCA_028293425.1 Verrucomicrobiales bacterium | reverse complement strand
ACCATCGATTGGCTGGTGAAGAACGTGCCAGGCAACAACGGCAATGTAGGAATGTTTGGCATCTCCTACCCTGGATTTTACACCGCCATTGGCATGATCGACAGCCATCCCGCGCTCAAAGCAGCCTCGCCCCAGGCACCTATTTCCGATTGGTTCATGGGAGATGACATCCATCACAACGGAGCATTTTTCCTCACCCAGAATTTTGATTTCTTCTACCGCTTCGCTCAAAAGTTGGAGGACCCATTGCGCGAGGAATTGAGAAACTATCCGTTCAAAACCCCGGATGGATATGACTTCTTCCTCCGCATGGGGCCGCTCGGGAATTCTGACAAGCTGATGAAAGGACGCTCTCCGGAGTGGACCGAGTTTTTGCAGCATCCCACCTATGACAGCTTCTGGCAGGCCCGAAACCTTCGCCCACACCTGAAGAACATCCACTGCGCTGTCATGACTGTGGGCGGCTGGTTTGATGGCGAAGACCTGTTCGGCTCCTTGGAAATCTACCGCAACACGGAGCGCATGAATCCCGGCATCACCAACATGCTGGTCATGGGCCCTTGGTCGCATGGAGATTGGGGCCGCGGCACTGGAGATAAACTGGGGCCGATCAGCTTCCGCGCAAAAACAGCGGAGTATTACCGCGAGAAAATCGAACTGCCTTTCTTCCGCCACTTTCTAAAAGGCGACACCAACTATACCGCAACCGAAGCCCGGATTTTTGAGACTGGCACGGATCGGTGGCGGCGATTTGACGCATGGCCGCCGCGACAGGCGGTACAAAAGACCATCTACTTCAGGTCAGCCGGCTCGCTGGCATTTGAACCACCTTCAGAAGACGGTGCAGCCTTCGACGAATATGTAAGCGATCCCGCCAAACCGGTCCCTTATACAATGGAACATTCCACAGGTTATCCGCACTCCTATCCCTTGGAAGACCAAAGGTTCGCGTCCTCTCGCCCGGACGTCGTGGTTTACGAAACCAATCCCCTGGAGGAAGACCTCACGCTGGTTGGTCCGTTACGGGCTTCCCTGCATGTTTCAACCTCAGGAACGGATTCAGACTGGATCGTAAAGCTTGTGGATGTCTATCCCGGGGACATCCAAGATTCGGAGCCAAAGCCCGACAGTGTGAAACTGGGTGGCTATCAGCAACTAGTCCGCGCCGATGTCTTTCGTGGCAAGTTCCGGAATAGTTTCGAAAAACCTGAACCATTCGAGCCAGGCAAGGTAACGAAACTGGATTTCGTTTTGCCCGATATTTGTCACACCTTCCGGCCAGGCCATCGGCTGATGGTCCAAATCCAAAGCACCTGGTTTCCACTCGTGGACCGCAACCCTCAGACTTTCGTCAACATCCCGACCGCAAAACCGGAGGACTTCAAAAAAGGCACCCAACGCATCTATCGCACCCACAACGAACCGTCTGGCTTGACGGTGATGATACTGCCCTCCAATGCGAGCAAATGAATTCTTGAGCGAAGCGGGCATTTTTTTGGCGGACGCCAGGACCAACAGGCCGAGATCCCTTCGCCCAGCCCTATTTCCGTTCTGGCGCAAAAACCATCCACGCCCAGCCCACTAAAAAACAAACCCCACCGAAAGGCGTAATGGCCCCCAACCACCGCATGTTCGTGATCGCTAAAAGATAAAGCGACCCGGAGAATATCAAGACTCCGGAAAGGAATGACAGAAAAGGACCGCTCCGCATCGGTGTGCGCAGGGCCAAGATGAGCAAGACCACCGCATGAACCAAATGATATAAAACAGCGGTGTGGTAAATCTCTGTCGTATTGTTACGAAGCAGCAGGTCCTTGAAACCGTGCGCTCCAAAAGCACCCAGCGCCACGGCGAAAAACCCCACGATACCAGCTACCCGAATGGCTAGGTTCGCGGTCATAAGTGTAAGTTGGGCCGCTTCATTATTCCCTTTAAACCTTCTCGCCACCAAACGCAGCATCATTCAATCCCACCAACTCACCCGTGCTATCACCTAGTTTCTCCGTGGGCGTCCCCATGCGGTTGAGCATCGAACGATACAGATTACACAACGGCGTCTTCTTGCCATAAGCCAAGTGACGGCCAGTGGCCAAAGTCCCGCCGCCTTTGCCCGCTAAGAGGATCGGCAAATTATGCGGATCATGCGCATTTCCATCCCGCATGCCAGCGCCGAGCAGCACCATCGAGTTATCGAGCAGGTTGCCTTCCCCTTCCTTAATCGAACGCATCTTTTCCAGCATGTAAGCATACTGCTGCACATGCCATTGATTGATCCGCTTATACTGCTCCAGCTTTTCCGCCGATTTTTCGTGATGCGAAATTTCGTGGTGGCCGCCCTTCACGCCTTCCAGGAAGGAAAAGCTCCGGCCGCTCACCGCGTTGGCAAACATGAAGGTGCCAATGCGTGTCGAGTCCGTCCAGAAGGCCAGCACCATGATGTCCAGCATCAGGCGCACGTGCTCCGTGTGGTTGCCCCGGCGTTCACTGGCGCGCGCAGGATCCTTGTAATAACTGTCAATCCGTCCGCCCAAAGTCTCGATTTCCTTCTGCACCAGCGGGTCGGTTTTGTATTCCTCAGCCGTCCGGCGGGCGTCGAATTCGATCCGCTTTTCCACCGACCGCACCGATTCAAAATACTCGTCCAGCTTGCGCTGGTCCGCTGTTCCTACCTTCGCGCGCAACCGCCTGGCATCTTCCAGCACAGCGTCCAGCACGCTCGCGTTGTCCTTCGGATCGCGCGCAGTGCCCTTTGCCGCGGATCGGAACAAGCGATCAAATGCAAAGCGTGGATTGATTTCCTTGGCCAGTGGAGTGACCGGCGTGCTCCACGAGATATGCGAACCATAAAGCCGTGTGAAGCCCACGTTGGTATCAACCCCCGTCGTGACCGGTTCAATGCCGAGTTCCAATGAAGGCAGCACCGTCAGATTTCCAATCCGCTGCGCCGCCAATTGGTCCATGGACACCCCGCCGCTGCATAAATTGCTGCCGGTCGTTCGTGTAATCGTAGTGCCTGTCAGAAAGCCGCCCGTCTTCACATAATGCCCATCGCCGGTGTTCGTCGCGGCATTCCACAGTTCAGTCAATACGAGTAGCTGATCCTTCAAGGGCGCTAAGGGCTCGAGCGCTGGTGAAAGCTCAAACCCCGCACCGGTCCCCTTGGGTGTCCATGCGTTCGGGTTCACACCGTTGGCCATGTACAAAACCGCCATCCGGACGGGAAATTTCGCCGGCGTAGCCACCTTCCCCTGACCTGCCATAAGCCGCAGTGGCGTCATTGCTTCCAGGAGCGGCAGACTCATCGCTGCCCCGACTCCCTTCAACATTGTGCGCCGTGATATTTGCCACGTTTTCATAAATTACTTTTGAGCGACCTGGTCCTGCACGTTGCGCCGGTACTGGAAAGGATAACTTCTCACCACTTCCTGGATCAACGTCACACTATGGTAACCATCCTGCGCCAGTGCTTTGGAGATCTTCCTCACCGCCGGTGTATCGTAGAATTCCAAACCGCGCCCCAACGCGTAAGCCAGCATCTTCTCCGACAAATTGCGAATGAAATCATCCTTGCGCTGAAGCAGGATCTTCTTTAGTTCCGCCGGGCCGGCAAACTTTTCGCCCGTGCTCATCTCACCGGAAGCATCGACCGCGGTTCCCGCGATTTCCGTGCGCCACCGGCCAATCGCATCAAAGTTTTCAAGTCCAAACCCCAGCGGATCCATCCGTTTATGGCACGCCGCGCAGTCAGGGTTCTTACGATGTTCCTCCAGGCGCTTGCGGAACGTCAACCCTTCGCGGGGCTTGTCGTCCGGCGGCAGGCTTTTCACGAGCGGCGGCGGGGGAGGAGCAGGAGTCCCGAGGATCTCCTCCAAAACATACTTCCCACGCAGAACGGGGCTCGTGCGGAGTGGGTAGGAAGTCAGCGTCAGCACCCCAGCCATCCCGAGCACGCCTCCACGCGATCGGTCGCTCAATTTAACCCGGCGCATCTCCGGTCCCTTCACATCATCGAGACGGTAATGCTTGGCTAATTTCTCGTTTACGTATGTGTAGTCTGCATCCAGCAGCTTCAGCACACTTTCATTCTCGCTTAGCAGCGAATGGAAAAACTCCACCGGCTCGGCATACATCGCGTCACGCAGTTCCGCCGTGTAGGAAGGAAATTTATTTAAATCCGGCTGCGCGGTTGTTTTGAGATCGCGCACCTTGAGCCATTGCGTGGCGAAGTTCTCCGCCAGCACCTTGGCTTTTGGATCGGCGACCATGCGGCGCACCTGTTGCTCGAGCACGGACGCCTCATGCAGGGTGTTTTGACCAGCCAGCTTGAATAACTCGTCATCTGGCATTGAGGACCAAAGGAAATACGATAACCGATTCGCCAGTTCGTAATCCGTAACCCGATAAGGCTCGGATGAGGCACGGTCCACTTCCACCCGGAAAAGAAAGCTGGGCGAAACGAGAATCGTTTTCAAGGCAAGCTTCACAGAGTCCTCATAGGATCGCCCGCGGCTGCTCGCTTTGTCATAAACCGAGAGCAATCTTTCCGTCTCGGCTTTCTCCACAGGACGCCGAAAAGCACGCCTTGCGTGATACTCCAGATTGCTGCGGGCGGCAGAGCGCTTCGTTGTAAGCAAACCTGGCTGGCTCACAAAAATCCGTTCCGGTTTGGCCGCAGAAATGATTTCGTCCGCCGCCGCCAAGTAACGCTCCATCAGAATCGGTGGGATGAAAAGCGTGTCCGCGTTGTTATCAAATCCGCCACCCCCACCTCCATCTGCGGGAAACTTGTCCGCCGGCTTGTTATCGACCCCGAGAAGGTCACGGATCGTGTTGTTATACTCCAAACGGCTCAATCGGTGAATCACCACGCGACCGGGATCTTTGCCAATTTGGTTTTCATCCAGGTTGTCAAAAACGCCATCCAGCCAGATCGTAATTTTCTCTTGCTCGACCGCGCTCGGCTGCGGCTTCTTTTCCGGCGGCATGTTCCGATCGCGCATTTGGGTCATGACCGTCTGCCACGTTTTGGGGTCCTTGTAGACGGAAGTGAGATCCTTATACGCATGAAGATTTAGCCCACCTTTGGCTTTGGTCTCCCCGTGACATTTGAAGCAGTAAGTATCCAGCAAAGGCCGAATTTCCTGCTCGTAAGTCAGCGCCGGATTCTCGGCCGCTTGCAGGCGTGTAAAACCACACACCACCTCCACCAGGAGAAGGCTGCTCATCAACCATTTAGAACCCTGAAACTGCATGCAAGATCGTCTCCATTACAGACTTGCAGCG
>JAQGOV010000303.1 GCA_028293425.1 Verrucomicrobiales bacterium | reverse complement strand
ATGCAGGAGTCTTCTCTTTTACGTCTGCAAACACCTTCTTAGCTTCCAGGGGATCACTCTGAGAGGCCATGAGCACGTAGTCCAATTTGATCCAAACCAGACGGGCTTCGGGAATCTTAGGGGATTTCTGGTATTTGTTGAGCCAATCCTTGACTCCAGAGGCGCCTTTCTTTCTCGCCTCTTGCAAGGTGTTCTCCAACTCGGGTGTCATCCGGCCCATTTGGTCTTCTGTGACATCAGGGACTTTTTGGGCAGCGTCCTTCTGTTGGTCAACGGTGTCCCAATAATCCCACAGTTTCCAACCACCAAAGATCACACCCACCACGACTAAAATAGCAATCAGCGCTTTCATGTCTCTTCCACTCTCTTAATACGAGCGCCGAGTTTGCGCAATTTTTCATCGATTTTTTCGTAGCCCCGGTCCAGGTGGTAAATACGGTTTACCTGGGTGGACCCGCTCGCCGCCATACCTGCGATCACCAGCGCGGCGGAAGCCCGCAAATCGCTGGCCATGATGGGCGCGCCACTGAGTTTGCGGCCGCCTTTCACAATAGCGCTCGGTCCTTCAATTGAGATCTCAGCCCCCAGCCGGGCGAGTTCGCTCACATGCATGAAACGAGATTCGAAAATGCGTTCACTGATGATGCTCAAGCCCTGGGTCAAGGTCATCAGGACCATCATTTGAGCCTGTGCATCCGTCGGAAAGCCAGAGTAGGGCAGGGTTGTAATGTCCACCGGCTTCAGACGGCCGTTCCGTCGCACCTTCATCGTCGTGCCATTTCGCTCCACGCTTACGTTCGCTTCCCGCAGCTTGTCAATGACCGCACTTAGATGGTCCGGACGCGCCCCGTGAATCGTAATTTCCCCGTCCGTCGCGGCAGCGGCGATGGCAAAGGTGGCGGCTTCAATGCGGTCCGGAATGACCTCATGCTCGGCCCCATGGAGTGCTTTCACTCCGGTGATGGTAATCGTGGGGCTGCCCGCCCCGCTGATCTGTGCGCCCATCTTCGTTAAAAAATTGGCTAGATCCACAACCTCCGGCTCGCAGGCTGCGCTTTCAATGACGGTGACGCCATCCGCCAAAACGGCAGCCATCATCACATTCCCTGTGCCCAGGACGGTAGGACCGGAGCGTCCCCCCAAAAAGATGTCCGCGCCTTTCAAGCGCTTGGCTTTTACGTGGACGTAGCCGCTGTCGACCGTCACTGTCGCACTCAGGTCACGCATGCCTTTAAGGTGCAGATCGATGGGGCGGGTCCCGATGACACAACCCCCGGGTAACGAAACCTGGGCATGCCCCAAGCGGCCCAGCAAGGGACCAAGGATGCAAATCGAGCCGCGCATCTTGCGGATCAAGTCATAATCTCCAACCGGCTTAATCTTCTTTGCCCGGACCCGGAGCTCTCCGTCGGCCAACTTCACCTCGGCGCCAAGGGAGGTGAGAATCTTGGCCATGAAGCTGACATCGCTCAGGTCCGGCACCCTGCGAATCACGCAAGGCTCGGAGGTTAGGAGAGTCGCCGCCATGATCGGCAGCACGGAGTTTTTGGCACCGCTGATAGTCACATCACCGTGCAGCGGCACGCCGCCTTTTATTAATAAACTGTCCATGTAATTCTGAAGTTCTGTTTACTGAACGAACAGAATTTCAGGATTTGGCGCGGTGTGCAATTAAGATTCGTGGCCGACCGGACAAATCGGGGCAAATTGCTTCAAATTGCCACGGCGCGGCTGAGAATAGATGCTGCAGGGCCTGCTCCTGGCCATCTCCGAATTCCAGCATGATGGTTCCTCCCGGGGCGAGATGCTGCGGAGCTTCGGTCACAAGGCGGCGATAAAACGCCAACCCATCTGGACCACCGTCCAGCGCCCCCCGGGGATCAAAGTCGCGCACTTCGGGCTGAAGCTGGGCAATATCGTCTGTAGGAATGTACGGCGGGTTTCCTACAATAAGGTTGAATTGGCAATCGCCGGAAAAAACGGAAAAGGCGTCTCCCAGATGGAACTGCACTTTGGCTTGGAGCCTGTTGGCGTTCTTCTGGGCCATTTCCAGAGCCGGGTGGGAGATATCCACTGCATGAACCTCGGCCTGAGGGCATTTCAGTGCAATGGTAATCGCTAAACACCCGCTGCCCGTTCCATAATCCAGCACCTTAGCCACGTTGAGCTTTTGAAGATGTTGCCAAGCCTTTTCTGCGAGTTGCTCAGTTTCGGGCCTGGGTATCAGGACATCCCTTGTCACCGATATTTCGTGACCGCAAAAGGATGTATTTCCAAGGATTTGTTGCAACGGTTCCCGTTCACCCCGTCGTTTAACGAGCGATCGTAATTTTTCCAGTTCCGCTTCGGTAAGCACCCGCTCGAAATTCAGATAAAGCTTGAGCCGGGGCATTTGAAGCAAATGAGAGAGCAGTAACTCGATTTGCAGCCGGGGGGATTCAACCCCTTTGCGGCCGAGAAATTCACTGCTGCGTTGGATAACTTCTAAAACAGTCACGAAGTCAAAATAGGGGATCCGCAAGGTTGTGTCAGGCACTCCGTGCAGGGCCATCCCTGTTGAGAGGTCGGGAACTGGTCGCTTTCGAGTTTTTGGGCAACATTCTGTCCAACTTCCTCTTGCAGGTGAATGGCCATCTTTCTATTGTCGATGCTATGAAACGGTACATTGCCTTGAGCGCCCTTTTCCTGACCCTCTGCACCGGTCTTTTTGCCGCGGAAGACCCAGTAGCATTGGCTGAAAAGCAGGAAGCAGAGGAGCGCTATAAGCGAATGAGCGCGACCCTCGAGGAACTGCAGGCCTCTGTTCACGCCCAGCAGCAAACCATCACCAAGCTGAACGAGGAATTGCGCAATGTGCGGGACGAGTTGGGCCGGGTTTCCAACGCGAATAAGGAAACAACGACCCAGGACAGCATCAAACGACTCGCTGACGCGAT
>JAQGOV010000706.1 GCA_028293425.1 Verrucomicrobiales bacterium | reverse complement strand
CAACAAAACGCCGGTGGCATACACGGCAAATGGACGTTGCGACGTCCAGGCGCGCACCTTCGATTATATCGAGGCCGGCAATCCGCGGCTCTATCAGGAAGACGTCATCCTGACGAATACGACCAGCCCGGTCACCAGCATTTATTTTTACCGCACAAATAGCGGCGGGCACGGCGTGATCTTTGCCATCAGCGGCTCGGCGGGCGGCGAGTTCGATCCCATCACTTTTACCGGATACAACGAAGATGTGATTGTCGAAGCCGGAGCGCAATCGCTGCCACCCGGCGGTTTATATACGACGGCATCCATGGACAACGGCACGCTTAACACCGGGGAGGGCTGGTATGTGAAGGGCTTTGACCGGGCGGCAGCAGCCACTGGTTTGCCGCCGGCAGGTTCCACCATCGCGAGCGCCGCCGTGCTGGATCATCAATTCACGCTGACGACCAATTACGCCGCCAACAATGTTGTGTATGTTGATCCCGACGTTCAAGGAACGATGATTTGGGCCACCCCAAGCGCGCATTCCGCGTTATCATTTCTGGCCAGTGCCGGGCATGGGCCGGTGGTCGTTGATTATACGGTTCATTACGCAGATTTATCCTCCGAGACCGGAACTTTCTCGGTTCAGGACTGGTTCAATGGCACGCCGGTGGCATACAGCTCGAATGGACGCGTTGATGTTAATTCCGGGGTTTTTGACGGTGTCAATTCCGGGAATCCCAGGCTTTATACCACTGACATTACCCTTAACAATACGGCTAGTCCCGTCACAAGCGTTGATTTGTCATTTGACGGGGCCAATCCCGACTTCACCAGCGTGGTGGCATTTTTTGCCGTCAGCGGAACCGGCGCTTCGATTGCGCCTGTCATCGTGACGCAACCAGCTTCCTTTAATACGAATCTGGCTTCAACAGTACAAATAACCGCCGCCGTTTCGGGCAGCACACCACTCTTCTATCACTGGCAGAAAGGTTCCGGCAGTTCGTTCACCAATCTGGTGGATGACGGACACATCTCCGGATCGGCGACCACCATCATGTTCATCATCAATGGCACCTTCAGCGATGACGGTTATTATCGCTTGGTCGTTACCAATGCCGCTGGGGCCATTACCAGCAGCGTGGCCTACATGAACATGGTATCATCCGCCCAGCCCGTCACCGTACCGGGCGATTCCATCTTGATGTATCAAGGCAGCAGCCCAGCGGTCGAAGTCGTGTCTTATGCTATTGATGGCACCACCTCTAAATATCTGAATTTCGGCGCGAACGCGTTTCCACCGTTCCTCGGTCCCGTCGGATTTGTGGTGACACCGGCGATGGGGAGCACAGTAGTCACCGGATTACGCCTGTTTACCGCCAATGATTCACCGGAACGCGATCCTGCGGATTACTTGATTGAAGGTTCAAATGATGGTGGCGCGACTTATACTGCGATCGCGAGTGGCACGGTCTCCCTGCCTGACGACCGCAATGCGGCCGGACTCGCCGTCAATTCCCTCACCGAGTTCAACCGGGAAATTAATTTCCCGAACCATTCCGCATACACCATGTACCGATTCTCATGCGCCAAGGTAAAAAGCAACGACACCGCCAATAGCATGCAGATAGGCGAAGTGCAACTGCTGGGCGGCGAACCGTCGGGTGCAGTCTTCATCACGTATCAAATTTCGGGGGCCGGCCAGTTGCAATTGCAATGGTCCCAAGGCACCCTGCAATCCGCCGATAATGTGGCCGGCCCCTATTCAATTGTGAATGGCGCGACCTCGCCTTACACCGTCTCGATTGTCACTGGAAATAAATTTTACCGCGTCCAGGTTCAATAAGAGAAAATTTGCCACGCGAAGCCGTACATTAAAGCCATGTTTTTTTAAGCATCGTTTGACACGAACGGTGATAGCAGAACTAACCGGGCCATCAGTGACTTGGTTAGGAAGCACGCTCATCATTTGCACGACGTTGCTGGCAGGCCACAGTTCATCTCAACTCACCTCTCTCGGAATGTGCTCACGACGCGATTGCACTTGCTTCACATCGTGAAAAGCCAAAAGCCATGCTTGGCTCCTGCTTGAACTCAATGCGACCAGAATCATCAGCAACGTCTTTATCAGAAAATGCAAGCGACTCTTCGCACTGTTGCAACTGCTTGAGCCGTCTAAGTAGCTGCTTCGTGGACAGAGACTCTAACTCAATTAGCGATTTCGGAAATATAGGTCTGCGTTTCATGCATGCGGCCTGACAGAGTTGCAGATTGAAATTTTGCATCCTTCTAATCAGCTTTGAAGTTAAACACAACCGGAAAGACCGCAGAATGTGTAAAAAGGGTTTGGCCGCGCGGTAGTTTGCGCTAATCTCGCCGCATGAGCCGCAAATTGACCCGAACTATTTGCCATCCGGCTGATTTCACGTTGCTCGCCATCCTGATTCTTCTTGGCGTCGTCAACGTTTCACACGCGAGCGATCTGGTGCTGTGGTATCAGCAACCTGTCAGTGGACTGAAGGATGAACCGTTGACCAGCGGCAAGGGACAGCCTGCCTTGAACCTGAGCGGCGGCGAGGGTTCACATTTCATGAACGAGGCGCTGCCCATCGGCAATGGGCGCCTGGGAGGATTGATCGCCGGCGGCACGGCGCATGAACGCATCGTGTTGAACGAAGACAGCCTCTGGACGGGCGATGAGAATCCGAGCGGCGATTACGACAAGATGGGCGCGTATCAATGTCTCGGCGACCTGCTCATCCATCTACCGGGTCTCACCAACGTGACAAATTACCGGCGTGATCTGGACATCGGCGACGCACTGGCACATGTCAGTTATGAATCAGGCGGCGTGACATTTTCGCGCGAATATTTTTGCAGCCATGCCGACGGCGTACTCGCCGTGAGGCTGACGGCGGATAAACCCGGCAGCTACAGCGGAAGCATTGAATTGAATGATTCGCATGGGGCGAAAACTACCGCCTACAAAAATCATCTTCATTATGGCAGTGCTTTGGATAACGGCTTGAAATATGAGGTGCGGCTCAACGTGCTCAACGATGGAGGCACCTTGCAAACCAACGCTTCGACGCTGGTTTTCGCCAATTGCGACAGCCTCACGTTCGTCGTCGCAGCGGGTACGGACTATGCAATGGATTACACCAATGGCTATCGCAGCGAAGATCCGCGTGTAGCCGTGACCCGGCAGGCCAGAAAAGCCACCACCAAAAATTATGACGCGCTCAAGGCGGCGCACTTGAAAGATTTTCATTCCCTGTTCGACCGGGTCGTACTCAACCTGGGAAAATCTTCCGCCGAACAAATCGCTTTGCCAACTGACCAGCGCAAAATCAAGGTCGCCGGAAAAGTTGATCCGCAATTGGAGGAATTACTTTTCCAGTATGGCCGTTACCTGTTGATCGCCTGTTCACGTCCCGGCGGATTACCGGCAAATCTTCAAGGGCTTTGGAACGACAGCAACAATCCGCCGTGGCATTCCGATTATCACGCGAACATCAACATCCAGATGAACTATTGGCTCGCCGAGCCGGCCAATCTTGCCGAGTGTGCGATTCCATTTTTCGACCTGGTGGACAGCCAGCTTCCGGCCTGGCGCAAGGCAACGGCGGCGGCTAATGAATTCAAGCTGGCAGACGGAAATTTTGCCAGACGCGTATTTGCGATCCGTACTTCACACAACATCTCCGGCGGCATGGGCTGGCGATGGGACAACACCGCGAACGCGTGGTATGGCCAGCATTACTGGGAGCATTATGCGTTCAGCGGCGATAAAAAATATCTCGCCGAAACCGCCTATCCGTATCTGAAGGAAATCTGCGAATTTTGGGAAGATCATTTAAAAACGTTGCCTGACGGAAGACTGGTCGTGCCGGATGCGTGGTCGCCCGAACACGGCCCGTCCGAGGATGGCGTGAGTTACAGCCAGGAAATCGTCTGGGACTTGTTCAACAATTATGTCGAAGCCGCCGATGCGCTCGGCGTGGACAAAGATTATCGAGATAAAATCGCCGCCATGCGTGACAAGCTCGCCACGCCCGGCATCGGTAGTTGGGGGCAGTTGCTTGAATGGATGGTCGAGAAAACCGGCACGAACGCAATCGCGGGTTCGCCCGAACTGGATACAACCAATGATCACCATCGGCACACCTCTCACCTCTTCGCGGTTCATCCCGGACGGCAGATCAGCATTGCCAAATCACCCGCGCTCGCGACAGCGGCAAAGGTTTCGCTCGATGCGCGCGGCGACACCGGAGATGTGCGTGAATGGTCGTTCGCCTGGCGCACCGCGCTTTATGCCCGTCTGCATGACGGCAACGACGCGCACCGTGAATTGCAGCAATTGTTTTCCGACCGTAACACCTGCCTGAATCTGTTCGGCCTGCATCCGCCGATGCAGATCGACGGCAACTTCGGCATCACC
>JAQGOV010000228.1 GCA_028293425.1 Verrucomicrobiales bacterium | reverse complement strand
CGGTTACAGGTGGAGTTCAGCGGTTTGCTCGAAATTGCTCCTTACTTTTGGGAGCACGAGCCGATGCGAGCAGATACAGACTTCCAGACGCAGATAACGCCTCCTTCCCAATTTGATCTGTTCGTCTGCCTGCTTTGGGCGCGTCTTGGAAGCCGATTGCATCCGGCCCTGCACCGAAAACCGGGTGGTGGCGAATACGCTTCGGGCACTGAGTACGAATTGTTGGATGCGCTGGAGGGATTTCGCCGAAGCAACGCGCCCGAGGTGTTAATCTACAAACGAATGGGCGATCCGGTGATTCCGGTGAAGCCGAAGGAAATACGGGAACGAATCCTGGCTCAATACGACGCCTTGGAAAGTTTCTTCACCCGTTTGACCCAATCAGAGGGTCATTTCGTGGTCGGGACCAACAGTTACACCGGCCTGGAACAGTTCGAGATAAAGTTTGAGGGGCACATGCGCAAAGTGTTGACGCGATTCGTACCTCCCGGAGTGGCCGGGTCGCGGGTCGCGCCGAAGAGCTGGACCGCGGGCAGTCCATTTCGCGGGTTGCGACATTTCGATTTCGAGCATTCGTCCATCTTCTTCGGTCGGACGCGTGCGATCGACGAAGTCCTCGCGGCGTTGAAGCAACAAATGGTTGAGGAGCGTGCGTTTGTCCTGGTGTTTGGCGGCAGTGGGGTGGGCAAGAGTTCACTCATCCGCGCAGGTGTATTGCCATGGCTGGTCAAACCAGGAGTGATAGACGGCGTCGGCGTTTGGCGCCGGGCAGTGATGCGCCCCAATGAGGTCAATGAAGGTGATTTGTTCGATGCGCTCAGCGCTGCTTTGCTCCGAGGAGAAGGACTGCCGGAAATTGCGAGTGACGGAACCAGCGCAAAACAACTGGCTGCGATGCTGCGCGAGAAACCGGATGGCGTCGGGATGTTGATCAAAGGGGCGCTCTCGCAGGCTGCGAGAGAAGTGCAGCTCGCTGAGAAACTTGAGAAACAGCCGCGCGCGCTCTTTGTCCTGGCGATCGATCAGCTCGAGGAACTTTTCACAGTGGAACGTCTTGCCAGCCAGCGAGAAGGTTTTCTTCGTGCCCTCGATGGCCTGGCACGCAGCGGTTATGTCTGGGTGCTGGCCACGTTACGCAGTGACTTTTATCAGCGATGCGAAGAGTCGCCCATCCTCATGCAGCTGAAAAACGGCACTGGTCAATATCATCTTCAGCCACCGGATGAACTTCAGCTTGGCCAGATGATCCGTCTCCCGGCCGCCGCCGCCGGCCTGCTTTTCGAGGAGGACCACAAAACGGGGGAGCGCCTGGACGACTTGCTTCGAGACGCGGCCGTTAAGAGCCCGGCGGCTCTGCCACTGCTGGAGTTTGCTTTGGAAGAATTGTACGAACAGCGAGACACCGTCCAAGGATTACTCAAACTGGATTCCTACCGAGCATTGGGCGGTGTAGAAGGCGCGCTTGGTAAACGCGCGGAAGAAAGTTTTCAGCAAGCCGGAGAAGGCGCCCAAGAAAGCTTTGATCTTATTTTTCGGCAATTAGTTACCATCGGAAGTGGTGAAGGTGAGCCGGCCGTCCGTCGCCGTGCGCGAAAATCGGACGTCGAAATAACGCCGGGCAGTCGCGATCTCGTTACCCGCCTGACGACTGATCGTCTCTTGGTCGCCGATCGAACGGAAGAGGGCGTGCTCGTGGTCAGCCTCGCGCATGAAGCGATGCTGACGAGTTGGCCGCGGTTGGCCCGGTGGGTGGAGAATAATCGCCAAAACCTGTTCATTCGCGCGCAGGTGGCAACCGACGTCGCGCAATGGTTGGAGAACGATCGAAACGACGACTACCTTTATTCGCGTGGATTACCGCTGGAGAAAGCGAGGAAGGTGCTGGCGGAAGGCTTTCTCAATGAAGAAGAGCGAGAGTTTGTCGAGGCTTCCTCTCGGCGGGTAGAAAAAGCGACCCGTTTCCGGATGCGGCGACTCAAACAAGTCGCGGCCGGATTCGCGCTGTTGGCTTTGCTCGCCATTGCCGCTGGAGCGATCGCGTGGAAAAAACAACGAGAGGCCGTTACCGCACGCGATTCCGCTCAGATCGCACAACGGAATGCACAAAAAAATCTCAGTCGTTCCGATTTTTTTCAGTCCGTTAGGCTGCTGGAAGAGAATAATGCTTCCGCTGCACTGGCGTATTTGGCTCGTTCGGTCCGCGCGGATTCTGCCAACAAAGCTTCGATCGATTCAATCAGCTCGCTTCTGCTCCAGCGTAATTGGCCGCTGCCCACGGGTCACGCCGCCGCGTTGGAAACGCCGATCCTGACCGCGAGTTTCAGTTTCGACGGAGGTAAAGCGGTCACCACTTCCTACGACAATACAGTGCGGGTATGGGATACACACACCGGCGCCGCGTTAAGCCCGCCGATGGCGCAACCGGGCGTTCCGTTCTTTGCGGTTTTCAGTCCGGATGGAACCGCCGTCATCGTTACCTGTTATGATTACTCAGCTCGCATTTGGGATGCGCAAAGCGGACAGCCTCGAGGTCCGGTCATGTCCCATACTGATGGATTGGAATCGGCGCTCTTTTCTCCGGACAGCAGAAGAATCGTCAGCACCTCCGGAGACAAGGTCCACATTTGGGATAGCCAGACCGCTAAACCTTTGCGCCCCCCCATTCAGGTGGAAGGCCAGGTGAACTACGCCGCGTTCAGCCCCGATGGCGAACTGCTCGTGATCGCAACTTGGGAAGCGGCACGTGTATGGAATGTGCGGAATGGAAAGCCAATAGGTGCACTCATTCCACAAGCAGGAGTAATAAAATATACCAGTTTCACTCCGGACGGCCGAGGTGTG
>JAQGOV010000298.1 GCA_028293425.1 Verrucomicrobiales bacterium | reverse complement strand
CGAACGCCAGCTGCAAACCAAGGACATGATTGCCACCAACCTCGCCGGCATCCGCCCCCAACTTGCACGACTGCTCGATTTCGAAACCAAAGGCAATCCCGCCCGGCTGGTCGACAACGCGGACTGGACGGCGCATATCAGCTTTCTCGAATTCCTGCGCGACATCGGAAAGCACTTCACAGTCAACCAAATGGTCGCCAAGGAATCCGTCCGCGCGCGTATGGAAGACCGCGAGGTTGGCATCAGCTACACCGAATTTAGCTACATGCTTCTGCAGGCTTTTGACTTTTATCACCTCCGCAAAGAACTCGATTGCGAGCTTCAGATTGGCGGCAGCGACCAATGGGGCAACATCACCGCTGGCATCGATCTTATCCGCAAAAAGCTGAGCGAATACGGCTACGGCCTTACCCTCCCGCTCGTCACCAAGGCCGACGGCACCAAATTCGGCAAGACTGAGGCGGGAACCATCTGGCTCGATCCGAAGAGAACCAGCGTTTACCGCTTCTACCAATTTTGGGTTAACACCGATGATCGTGATGTGATTAAATACCTGAAATACTTTACCTTCCTCGGCCAGGACGAAATCGCAGCCCTGGAAAAGCAGCACACCGAGAATCCTGGAGCCCGCGCCGCTCACAAAGCTTTGGCCAAAGCCACCACCGATCTGATGCACGGCGAAGCCGCTACCCAAGAAGCCATCCGCGCCAGCGAAATTCTTTTCGGCGGCGGCCTTGAAGGCATCTCCGAATCCACTTTCAATGACATTGTGGGAGAAGTGCCCTCCAAAGCATTTGAGAAATCGGCATTGGATGGCGAAGGTTTGGCCCTGATCGAAGTCCTCGTGCTGAGCGGGCTGTGTTCCAGCAAAGGCCAGGCGCGCAGAGACATTGAAGGCGGGGGCATCTACCTCAACAACGTCCGAGAAGGCAATGCGCTCCGAAACGTAACGTTGGCCGATTTACTATTCGGCAAGCACCTCCTTTTGCGGAAGGGGAAACGGAATTACGTGGTGATGACGGCGAAGTAGCCGAGGCTTCCAGCTCGGAGTGGCGCTCCTGGCGAGCCAGGTGGCCGGAAAGCCACTCGTTGTAGCCACCGCAGGTTCCGCACCCTTCTGGAGGTTGCTTTTAATGTCGCTCATCGGGACTGCAAACGTCTCCGAGGATTTTGGCAGGGCGCTGCAAAAAGCGCGAAGGACCGCGCCCCAAAACGAGGCGCGGCCCGAATCGATCGACCAAGCAGAACCTGAAAATTACTGGAGCAACTGAATTCGATAGAATCCCTGCGTCGTTCCACTGATCGGAAGTTGAGCGGTGGCATTGGCACCGCTGGCAGAAACGTCCGGTTGCAATTGGACCCAGGTTTGAGTGGAAAGGTCCTGTTTGTAAAAAAGTCGATAGGTTCTGCCGGGCAAGGAAGGCCACACCAGCGTCAGGTTCGCTCCCACTGCGGAAACCGTCACCGGGAACGCCGCGGGCCCGGAAGCGATGGAATTGGCCGCACGAGGGGTAAAGTTGGTCATATACCGATACCCGCCATTGGTCACTCCTTCAGGGAAGAGTCCCATGCTGACGTTCTGGAATTGCTGGCCGAAAACGACGGAGGATTGGAGGGTGCCGTCCGGGGCAAAAATCGCAATGGCTTCACCCGAAGCGGTGAGCTGGAAACCTGCGTGCAGGTCGCCGAATGGGCTGAGCCCGTTCTGCTCGGGCTGGTTGTCGGCCCAAACGAGCAGGAACCCATGGGCCCCGATCACAGTGTTCAGAGGGATCTGAAATTTCGGCTGGGCGAGTGTGTCGCTCAGGAAGTAGCCGGATAAATCAAACGCATTTGTATTTGGATTATAAAGCTCGACCCAATCCTGATACAGGCCGTCCACGGGATCGCGCAAGCCACCGGGTGCGGCGTTGTCGGCCATGAATTCGCTAATCAGCACCGGAACTGGAGCGCTTGCCGGATTATTGGGAGCGCCCGGAGTCGAGTAGAGGAAGATTTGGCGGTCAATCGCTTGCCCGTCGGGCCACGAACCAAATGCACGATTCTGGGTTAGGCCAAAATACTCCACGTAATCGAGCACCTGAACACTGCCGGCGTTGGTCCTGGAGAGGATGATCGTTCCCGAGGAGTTGGTCAGGCGGAAACTGGTGTGGAGATTTGCGCCGGCCGATTCGCCCGGCTCGCCATCCGCCCAGATGATGCGGAATTCACCCGGAGCGAGAGCGCTCCCTGCTGGGAAGGGCCATTTGAGCGGGGTGTTCGGGTCGTCACTCAGGAACAGGCCGGCCAAGTTCACAACGTTGCCGCCCTGGTTGAAGATTTCAATCCATGGCTCACGCTCGGCAAAGTTGTCCGCTACGCCATTGGTATTAAAGACGAGCAATTCATTCAGCCAGAGCGAGGGGAAAGCTCCGAGAGCGGCCCGCACCAGATTGGTAGCGCCGGGGGTAGGAGCCGCGCCGGCCCAATTCGCCACCCGCGAGCGTTCCTGGGTGGGATCCACCACTTGCAAAGATGCGCCAAATCCATCCGCGTTTGTGGGCCAGGGCGCTTGATCGCTGTAGCGGACGGCATCAATCATTTCGTTCAAGTTTGTGGCGATCGGCCGCAGCAGTTTCAAAATTTCGCCATTGTTTTGGAGCGTTCCATTGTATTGGCCGCCCGGGAGGGGCGCTGCCGAGTAAGTGAGCGAATACACATTCGTATCGCTGGCTACGACGAAAAAGCCGCCAGGCAAAATCAGTGAACCTTCGGGGAAAGTGAAATCGACACCCTCCAACCGCCAGTTCGATAGATCGAATGCCACGCTCGGATGCGTATTGTGCAATTCCACAAAACTGCCGCCTGAATTCGTGGCGTGATAATGAATTTCGTTGATGACCACATACCCCAGCGGCGACGGCACCTGGCCGTTGTTCACTACTTTGATGGTGTCCGTGACGTTGGTGAGCACGTGGTCATAACGATCAATTGCCTGGAGGGAAAGCAGGTTTGTCCCGGCGTCCACCGGCACGAAAATGGACCAGGCTGTGGTGCTCGTCCAGGTGATGGGGTAACGGATGCCATTGATCTCGATGAACTCGACTCGGATGGGTGCAGTTCCGGTGAGCTGCACGAGGTTGTTAGTCACCGTGAAATCATTGCCTCCGTTGCTGGTGAGGGCAAAAGCGGTGGCGGTGGGCAATTGGCTCAGCACGAAGCTTGCGCGCGCACCGATATAGTTGATCGCACCCGACCAGGTCTGTCCCAACAATCCAGAGAAATGATTCCCCCAGCGGGTAGCATAGGTGAGATTGTAAGTGGTGTTGATCAAATCATAAAGGTGGCTGTAATACAGGCGCTGGTTGGCTGGCAGGCTCAATACTTTGGTGACATTTGCGCTGGGCAGCAACGGGGCAGTGGCGGACTGGGTAAAACTAAAGTCCATATCCCAGGGAAACGCGAGAGCCCGGCTATCCGAAGGACGGAAATAAAGCATGAAGTTGTGGCCGAGCCCAAAGCCGTAACTGTCACCGACGCCGAAGAGCGACTCGATGGCGAAGGCACGGCACCATTCGTTGACATCAATCAATCTGCGCGAAGGCGCATCGATGCTCCCGGCCGGCAGGCCGAACATTTTCGCCACTGTGATCATTTGATCCCAGCGATCGCCGCTCTGATTGTTCTCCTTCAGGTAATTCCAGCGATAGGATTCCTGATCCGAGCCCAAATCCTGAAAATCAACGCCCACGACATCATCCGGCTGCGGCAGCTTGTAGCCGGTAGGAGTACCGTCCGAGGTGGTGGTGGGAGAATAAATCAGCTCCAGCTTGAAAAGGTCTCCATTATTTCCATTCGTATATTGGCTATCGAGGAAGACATTTCCGTACTTGGCCAGGAGAAGCAGGCCGGTGGAGTTGTCCTGGGCTCGCGGGGCCATGACATGGATCAGATCATCATACATCCCGGGAAGCCCTCCCGCGTGCATGACCATGTGTTTCAGCAAAATTTCGTCGTGTTTTCCGCCGAGCCCTGAGTAACCGCCCGAACGATCGATCGACATACCCTCATGCACACCACGGAAAAGGTTATCCGGCTGGAAGCTGAATGTGAAACCGACCCGGCTGCTGTCGTTGCGTCCACGTTCGCTGCCCTGGAGGTGGAGGTTGATGTCATAGAAGACCTGCTCTTCGTTGTAAACGATCGTAGCCCCGAGGCCGTCGTTGCTCATGACGTTCGTGGGCGCATGGAGCAGGGCCGTGTCCGCCGGTGTCATCAGGATGCGGAGGTTGTGCAAGACGTCGAAAATCGCGGCATTATCATTGACCCGGAATAAGGCGCGGGAATTGGCGCCGTCTGCCGGAAAAGTGGTCCTGGCCCCGAGCGAATCCGCCCCTTCCACATAGAACTGGACCAGAGTACCCGCGGTCTGGCCAGGCACCGTGCCGAGAAAGGCTCCGCTCGCCTGCGCAACCATAGGGGCTGTATTCCAGGTGCCACCATTGGCCGACCAGAAGAGCGTTACATTGGTCACGCCCTGCGGGTCGCTGGGCGTTACACTGACAGTGATGGCGGCATTGGGCGAAGGGACGGTAGGCGTGTGGCTGAAATCAGTATAGGTGGGGCCCAAGTTGGCCACGAAGCGGGAATTCCTCGCGCCGGGAGTGCCGCTGAGCGCGGGGATCGGCAGTTGGGTCACTCGCGGCAGGCGGTTGAAGTAAAGGCGGGTGAGCAGCGCATTGTTTCCCCCCTGCCATTTGGCGCGGAAAGAGATTTCGTATTCGCGCCCGTTCACAATCGAAGCTCCACCCGCAAGCGTGATCTCCGCGTGATTGTGCATGTGGTCGGTAGAGCCGGTGGCGACCAGACGCAGCACGTGGTTGCCCGGGTTGGCCGGGTCCGTCACGATGCTGCCTTTGTGATTGCCGAGCAGGCGCCAACCGGTCAAGCCGTTCTCGAAATTTCCGTTCTGAATTAATTGAGTCGCCGCGCCGGAGGGAGAGTCGATGACGCTAATGTCGTCCAGAAGCACCTCACCAGCGTCGAGCATGCCCAGCACAAACTCCTTCCAGGTGGTGGGACTGGGAGCGGTTTCAGCGGCCGCCACACCACGATAGGTGTAGGTGGCCCAAGTGGATTTGCCGCTTTCATCACTCGCGGCCCAGGCCTCCGCCGTGCTGTTGTCTGCCTGCGGATCACGCAGTTCGAGGGATGAGCCACCGGCGTGGGCCAGGCGTGGCCAGCGTCCGGCTGAATAATAGTGCACGGCATCGGCTGGATTGCCCAGGGCATCATCGAGCCGAATCTGGTCGTTGTTATGGGAGAGAGATTTGCTGAAAGGCCCGAGCACATTCAGACCGGGATACTGCGCCTGCATGAAAGCGGGATCTTTCGCGATCACAAGGTAACCTCCCGCGGCGATCGTTTGGTTTGTGGCAAAGTCGAAATTGATGGCATCGCGAAGTTTCCAGCCACTGAGCGAAACGGCGTTGCTGCTCCGGTTATACAACTCGATCCAGGACTCCGGGGATTCACGGGTCGGCTGCGCGGGAGAAATCAGGGATTTGGCGCTCAGTTCCGCTCCGAACACTACGTCCAGGCTGAAGAGCAAACCATTGGTGCTAAACTGATGCACTTCGGCCGTCAGCCAATTGGTGCCATTGACCAGGGTAGTTGTGGGGACGATGACAGGTCCGGTCAACCCAGGGGTGGCAACGCCCGCGCTGGCGAAAGTGCTATAAGCGACCGCTCCCGCTGGCATATTCTGCCGGTAGACTTCCGCACCATTCAGGTAAAAGACCGCACCGTCATCAATGATGGTACGCAAGACCAATTCAGCGCTGGCCACGTCCCCGGTGAAAACAAACGGAGTGCGAAAGTACCAGGTAATGAGGCGAGTGCCAGAGGCGTTGGTGACGCTGAGCGGGGTATTCTTGGCTGCGGGTAAAGTGGCTGTGCTGACATAATGCAGAGCGCGCCCGGAGAGCCAGCCCGCATCATTGTAATCTCCCTGGCGCCAGCCCGTGCCGAGGTCCAGGCCCTGTTGGTTATAAAGCCAGAGGTTGGTCATGGCAACCAGGAGGTTCGTGGAGGTGTAAACGGCGGGAGTGGCGGTTAAAGGAGTATGGTCATACATGATCTCGTTGACCACCACGGCATTATTCAACGCGACAACATTCGACGCGCCGGGGCTCGGTTCGGTGGTCACGAGCCATGGGCCGGTTCCGTTGGGCAACCGGGAGCGCCCCGTGCGTTTGGCCACCACGGCGTCCAGGACAGTGGTTTTACCCGGGCCGTAGAGCACGAGCTTGTCACCCGTGCCCACTCCAAAGCCGAGGGTGGCCTTTGGCAGGATCAAAAACCCGCCTGGGGGCACCGACGCGCCCGTCAAAGCAAACTCCCGGTAAGCTCCCCCGAGCCGGACAATGGAAAAACCATCCAGCGACAGATTGGTCGAGCCGTAGTTGAAAAGTTCGAGCCAGAAATTGGAATTGGTGGCGGACTCGAGCTCGTTCAGGACCAGTGGGAGCATCGCCGCGGAACTTCCGGTCATTCCCCCGACCGTGTGCGACTCATCCAGCGCGAGCCCAAAAGTAATATCCGAACTGGTGGCGCCGTTTTGGTGCACCTCCACCGCGAGAACATTTGTGCCTTGCACCAGGGATGTTGCCGGCACGGTGAACGGCCCCTCGTAGACTCCGTCCGTCACTAAACGAGAAGCGAAGGTGCCATAGGTAACGGGACCGGCCGCCAGCCCAATGCGCCAAATCTCGACCCCGTTCAAATAAACCACCGCGCCATCATCGATCACATGGCTCAACTGCAGGGAAGCACTCGATGGATCACCGGCGTAATTGAATGCGGTGCGGAAATAATAGGTCGTCCGGCCGAGGGTAAGCGTGGTGCGGATGGGCTCGGGGAGGCAGTTGCAATCTTCGACGGCCAGCAATCCAGGCCCGCTGGGCCAGGCGCTATCGTTGAAACCCGGGGCGGTCCAGACAGTGCCCAGGTCGGTGCCGGATTGGTCGTAGCGCCAGGTGGCGCTAATCGGGAGGAGATTCGTTTTGGTGGTAGTGGGCTGGGTGGTGGGAAAGTTGGCCGTTCCAGGCGTGCCGCCCACTTGAGAGCTGGCCCGCCAGCTGGATGCCAGGGCACTCCCGCTAAATCGGTTCGTTTTCACCAGCGAAGGGCCTGCTCCATCCGCCGCCACGGGCCACTCATCCTCCACCCCATATTGCAGGCTGTCCATGAGCCGCTGGTTGTTGTTTCTGAGTTCCACCAGGGCACCCGCGTTGGACAATTGGCCGATGAAGGGCCCCACCACGTTGGCCACGCCCGTGGCTGCGGTAAGCGTCGCAGGGGAGGCTGCAACCACCAGATACTTGCCGCCGCCTATGACCGTGCCTTCCGGGAAGTTGAACTGCACCCCGCCTTGTAAAGACCAGCCCGAGATGTCCATGTCCACCGCCATTTGGTTGTGCAATTCCAGCCATTCGAGCGATGCCTCGTTGGTGGCGTTGGGATGGTACATCACCTCGTTGAATACCACGGTGCTGTCGGCACGTGTGTTGGGCGCGACGAGGAAAGTTGAAACGGCCAGCAATACAAAAAGATACTTCATAAGCAAAAAGAGACCGGGAACCCAAGCCCCCGGTCTCCCTGAATCAAAAATAAACGATTACTGGGTCACGCGCAGGAACAATGCCGGAGCGTTGGTAGTATAGATAACAGCGGGACTGGTGGTGCGAATCGTGGTCCAGCCGCCAGTCACATCGGTCGTTGCCTGCAATTTGTCGCACTGGCTGGTCGGGGTCCAGGTCACAGTCAACGTATCCGGCGCGGTGCGGGTAATCGCCAGCTTGGCCGGCAGAGCTCCGCCGATTCTGACCAGGCCATCCAGGTCGACCCGCAGGCCGGTTGGATTCGGTGTGGTGGGCGAATTGCTCACAATAAAATCCACGCTGTTCAAGCCGGTCACAAAACCAGTGCTCAGCGTGAAGGGCAGCCACCCCGCAAAGGCTCCGCCGTTCACTCCCTGGGAAACACCGTTAACCAGGATGTCCACCACGCTGTTGTCCACCGCGAGCTGGCCGGTGAGACGGAATGTGCAAAGGTCAACACCCGTCAGATCAAAGAACGTCTGATAAGTATAGCTACCTTCGGCATTGCCAATATTTTGATTGGATTGCGGAGCGATCCACTTGGACTTGGGACCCACTGAAATCCATGGGGGCACCGGGGAATTGGCGGAGTCGATCACAATAGCATCCGGGCCCGTACTGACAGGATCGGCGCTGCTCCCAATGATCCAGTGGAGGTCGGTGGAGCTATCCGGGGCCAGTGTGAGGTCCTCGTTGACGCCAGTGCTGAAAATGCCGGGCACACGGCGATAAACCACCGCCAGTTGAGCTGGGTCGCTGATGGCCTGTCCGGAACCGTTGACGACCCTGACTGTATAGGCAGCGTTGTCGTTTGTGGTAGCGGAGGCGATGGTGAAGGAAACGTTGGTTGCGCCAAGGATAGGCGTACCGTTTTTGCGCCATTGGTAAGCGAGCGGGTCGCTACCAGTGGCGACGACGTTAAACGTCACGCTATTACTCTCCACCACCGAGGTTTGACTGACCGGCTGAAGGGTGATGCTCGGCGGAATATTCGGGAGGATCCGCGCATTGCTGGCAACGAACTCTATTCGCACACCGGTATAACCGGCAGTGGCTTCGTTCTCGACGACAAAATCGATGGTGTTGTCACCGGGCAGGAAAGCGGCATTGGAGGTTGAGATGTTGAAGGAAGTGTAGGTTGAGAACACGGTGCTTTGAGGATTTCCGGTCGCGACGCCGTTCACCAAAATCTGGCGACCTGAGTTATCCGTAGCCCATTGGCCCTGAATCACTACAGTATTCGGATCGCGGTTGGTGAGGTTGAACGTCATGCGATAGGTGTAAATGCCGATGGGGCTCGCACCCGTGTTCAACTTCGGTCCAATCCACTTGGAGGAGGCGGTGTTGCCGAGCCATGGTCCCCCAACAATCGGGAAAGCCGTCGAGTCTTCCACAATGGCGTCCGGAGATCCGCCGTCAGGGTTGGTGGTCAATCGGTAATGAGGATCCACCAGGTTGTCTGCCAAAGCGACGCCGTTGGTGTCCAGTCCGGTGTTGAACAGGCCCGGAATGGGCTCCCAGACGGTCAGTCTTGCGACGGCGCTGGTCACGGAACCGGAGTCGTTATGAATCACGACGGTGTAAGCGGCATCGGCCGATTTAGAAATGTTATTAAAACTTAAGGTGGTTCCAGTGGCGCCGGGAATATTTACGCCATTCTTTTGCCACTGATAATCAAGCGGGAGGGAGCCGAAGCCACCGGCGCTGAAAGTGGCGCTCTGGCCTACGCTGACAATTTGGGATTGCGGCGCGCGTAAGACGCTGGGTGAGGTTCCTTCCGGGAGCGCCAGCACGCAGACATTATCAATCAACATGGTGGTGTCTCCACCGTTTGGATTGCTCTTGATGAAGCTCAGTTGCAGCGTGTCCGAGTCTGCAATGAATGGATCGCTGGCAACTTCCACATAAGGGTTCCCGCCGCCCACCGGAGCCCGGGAGTGCTGAGGCACGATGAGCGAATCACCCATCTTAACCGCCAGGGCAGGTACGCCGCCGCTGCGGGCGTTTTCGGAATAAACTACATAATATTGCCGCCCCGGGGTAAACCCGCTGACCATCTGGCTCATGGCTCCGTCCCCTTGCATAAAGCCGACGTGGGTGCGGTCAGGGATGGCGCCGTTATCGGCGAACGGACTGCCGCCGCCAGGATTGATGCCATGATTGCCGAGAGAGGCCCAACCGGTGATCGGCCCATTGCCTGAGACATAACCTGGAGCGACGGTGAAGTTATCGTCCTCGAAGCTCGGGTTCACGAGACGAAAACCAACTTTCACCACGGCCACAGCACTGGTCGCCGAGCCGCCCGTATTGTCAGCAATGAGCGTGTAACCACCTGCATCGTTTGGAGTCGCCGCCCCGATCGTCAAGGTGCTGGTAGTGGCCCCCGGCACGTCCTGGCCATTCTTTTGCCAGTGATAGGTCGGAAGCGGAAAACCCGATGCACCGCTGGCCAAGGTGAAGGGCTGCCCCTCACTGACGAAACGGCTCTTCGGGTCCGTAACAATGGACGGCGCGGTCGGAGGAGCGGCCAGTTGGTAATTGCTGAATCCGTAGGTATGAATCGAATTCCCGCTCAGGGGAGTATAGGTAAGAGTGACAGAACTGCCGGTGGCAATGTAGCGGTAGATAAACCGAATGCCGTTGTTATCGCCAAATTGGTCCTGGCTTACAGTCAGCCGATCATTTCCGACGCTGAAAGTTGCGCCGCGCGTGCCATCATCCTCCCAGCCGACGGAGTAGATCGTGGCCACGTATTCGGCCCCTGGGATTAAGCCATTGATCGTTATGGTGGCCGGGAATCCGTTATAGACGAAGTCGTTCGCCATGGCCCGGCTTCCGCCCGAAACATTATTCCCATCGTTAATGAAAACGTTGCCAAGGCCAGTGGTGGAGAAAGTGGCGCCGCCGGGGTTGCCGCCAGCCACGCCGGCGAAAGGAATTCCGTTTATCGTTGTGCCGACCGAACTGCCGAAGTTGAAGGCATGCGTGTAGGTCTTGGTGCCGTCCACGCCGGAGCTGGCATCGTCGTTCCAGGCTGCGTAAGACCACCCGCTATGGCTTTGGGCGATGCTGAAATCATCGACCAACAAGGTGTTGTCTCCTCCTGCGTCATTGCGCAATTTCAGCGTTTGGGCAACGTCGCTGGCAGTGAAATCAAAAGCAAAATACTTATAGGCATTCGCCCCGCCGACCGAAGTGACTGCAGTGTTCATGATGTTATTGGCATCAATGTCCACCTTTAAATTGGCCGTATTGCCGTTGCGCGCGTTGACCCGAAAGCTCACTTTATAGGTAACCCCGATGGTCAGCCCGCTGATCACGGTGCTCAAGGAGCTGTTGGCGCTGTTTTGAAGGAAAGCGACCTGGCTCCCGGCTGGGATCGTGCCGTTGTCGGCGAACGGACTGCCGCCGCCAGGATTGATCCCGGCCCGGGCCGGGTCACCAACCGACCAGCCGGTGATCGGAGCATTTCCACTCACGTAGCCGGGGGATACAGTGAAAGTGTCAGTTTCAAAGCTAGGGTTTGTGATGGTCTGCGCCTGCGCGGAGACAACGAAAAGGCTTAAAAGGGCAAGTGCCTGACAACGAAGTCGGAGCGATACTTTCATGAATAACAAATGAGTACGACTGAATGGTGTTTCTTGGGTTTACAACAGAAACTCAATTAATGCTAAGGAGAATCGTTGGGTGGCGTCAATCTCCAACGCAAAAAAACATTTTGGGAATGTTTGGCGTTCGGTGCGAAATCCGGAACCGAGCAGAGTCAGCATTCACTCGGAAAAACCCCACCCCACAAAAACCAGTGGCATTTCTGCCGAAAGAGGGAAAATTAACTTATACGGAATATGTCTGGCTTCAAAATTAATATCCTCGTGGTGGATGACTATCCCGCCAACCTGCTGGCCCTCAGTGCGGTTTTGTCTGACCCCGTTTACCATCTCATCGAGGCTGGCTCCGGGCCCGCGGCTTTGAAAGTTTTGGAAACCGAGGATGTCGCGCTCATCCTTCTCGACATTCAAATGCCGGAAATGGACGGATATGAAGTGGCCCGGAGAATTCGTTCCAATCCCAGAACGCGTGAAATCCCCATTATCTTTATCACCGCGCATTTCCGCGAGGAACCTGCCGTTAGGCAAGGCTATGCGGCTGGCGCCCAGGATTATCTCGGGAAACCGTTTGATCCAGAGGTGCTCAAGGCCAAGGTTACCGTTTACACCAATCTCTTTTTGAAAACGGTGCAGTTGGAAAGCGAGAAGCGTTTGCTCAAGGAAAGCGAAGAACGCTATCGGCTGATGATCGAGGCAGCCCGCGAGATTATCGCCTCCATCGACAACAAGGGCACGATCACGTCGCTCAATCTCTCTTTTGAAAGGCTAACCGGGCACAAGTGCGATGCGTGGATCGGAAAATCATTTCTCCCCTTGCTGGAACAGAAGGACGCAGCAGATTTCGTCACTTACTTTCATAGGAAGGCTTATCTCGAAAACGCTCAGTTGATTCAGATAGGTATTTTGAGTGAAAACGGAAAACCCATACCAGTGGAGATTTCCCTTTCCCCTTTGAAGCGCAACGATGAAACGGTAGGCGTTGTTGGTGTCATCAGGGATGTCTCGCATCGGCTGCGGGCCTGAACAGTCAGGTTATTCATCATTCGGTTTCAGGGCGAATGCCCCCGTTTGCAAAAACCGAATGGTATACTTGATGGCCTCCCTGTTCTTCATCAGAAAAGGATGCGTGGCGTGAATGGTCACGTGGTCCTTCATCCCGGCTACCTTCGTTCGCTCCACCGAAACCTTTCCGTCATTCTTCCCTCGTATCATCATGCTATTGATCCAATTGATCGATTGGTCGCCAGCAATCACACCCGTTTCAAACTCCACCGGCCCGAGACGGTTTGGGGTAGAGGCTGCATCCGTTCCCAGTTCCTGTCCTGCGGGCCCATTGAGCTTACGAAACAACCACCAGGAACCAATCCGGTCAACCACCTCGCTCCCGCCATTCGGTGGCCCAAGCATCACCACCCGTCCGAGCCGCTCGCTTGTGTGCCGCTTAAAGTAACTTCGGACGAGGATCCCTCCCAATGAGTGGGTCACGAAATGGATCTTTGAGCACTCTTTCAGATTGGGACTCCTGAGAGCCTCCGTAATCGTCAACTCGCTCAAAAGATCGATGGTCGCCGTCCGTGAGGGATAATCCACATTTTCCACCTGGAACCCGGCCGCGGAAAGCGCGCGCTCCAGCTTGTGCATACATCCGCTTCGACGGCAGAGGCCATGCAGCAAGACCACACCCTCAGTTGCTGGCGTCTGCAAAGACATTCCCAGCAGGATAATGATGATTAGTAAAATGCGCATGTTCTTTTGTTCCAGATCGCAAATGGGAAGATGACTTATTCATCCGCGTTATGTCGCTGCAAATTTTGTCTGGAAGGTGCTGGGTAGGAGACGACCTGAAGCATTCTCTGATCGCTTCCCGTTCCTGAAGAGAAGTGAGACCTCCCAACATTCCGGTTCAGAAGGACGTTGATTGAGCCGAAAATACATCATGGACTACGAATGCCCAAATGACGCGTCTCGCCAATCCAACGCTTTTCGCTGCTGGTGGCCCTTCCTGCTTTTGGTGATCGCCTTAAACGCGGGTCTGGTCACTGGCCACTCCGCACCGGCCTCGGCCACCCTTCAGGCAGCCGCCGCAGAGGGAGATCCTCAAGCTCAAACCCACTTGGGCGATGCTTACCTTTCCTCATTTGAGTACTCCGAAGCGGCGAAATGGTATCGCGCCGCTGCGGAAAAGGGCGTTCCTCAGGCTCAATATCGGCTGGGAGATATCTATCTTAATGGACGGCCGGCCACGAAACCGGGCACTGTCAAAGTCCCTGCCGACGCGACCGAAGCGGTTCAGTGGTTTTCCCGTGCTGCAAATAAGGATAACCTGGAAGGACAATTCGCCTTGGGCCAATGCTACCAGGACGGCAAAGGAGTCAAGAAGGACCTCGTCCAGGCTTACAAATGGCTCACTCTTGCCTCCGAGAAAAATAAAGGCATTGGGAAGATGTACCGAGATCCGATCATCTCGCGCATGTCAGTCCAAGACATTGCCGAGGGAGAAAGGCTGGTCGCCAACTTCAAAGTCGGTTTGGTATCCCCTTCCCCTTACCTATCCAAGCTGGTTCTCAAAGGAATTCGTGGCAAGAAGGATCATAGATTGGCCACAATCAATGACCGCACCTTTACCAACGGAGAAGAGAGCCTTGTGCAGGTTGGCACCAAATGGCTGCGATTAAAGTGTGTCGAGGTCCGGGAAAAATCTGCAGTGGTCAATTTACTGGAGACGGGCGAGGAAACAGAAATCGTCTTGCACTGAGTTTCCGGCACAACAAACCCCTGGAGTGACATCCGTCCACACGCTGTTCTCAGGGCCTGTACAATCCCCGCTCCTCAAACTGCTTCAGCACCGCATCGCTCCGCTTCGGAAAATATTGGTTTAACAGGCGATCCACTTCCGGACGCCAATGGTCCTTGCGCGTATAAAGCTCGTACGGCCCGGTTTTATACCGATGAACATCGCGTCGGTAGTCTCCCCATCGAGCCGATTCCGCAATCACGGGCAAATCCAGTTTCTCCACCCATTTTCGATAACGCTCCGCCGCCTTCGCTGGCGAGAGAGCTCCTCCGTTAATGAGATGCAGCCGCGCGCGTTCGCCGAACAGTCGTCGAAACTCCGGATTTTCCTTTAGCTTATGAAAGAGACGCGGCGGGCTTTGGTCATCGTCGAAAGCCATGGAATTGTCCGTTACTCCCTCCAACGTCCTCTCGCCGTCCCAGACGAAGAATTCGAACTTTCCGGCCGGGCTCCGTCGTCGGGCCGCGTACCAATTCGATGCATGGTCCCAATCCGCATTCGCGCCGTAAAAATTCAGGATCAGATAATCGACCAACTCCGGCATGTCCACCTTCTGAGCAATCGCGGCGAACTCTCCGTCTGTTTTCACGCCGGCGTTCGCCAGTGACATCATCTTTTTCCAGGATTCCCCATCTCCTTCCAGGATGTGATCGCCGTTGCGCACATCGTAATCCTCCGGTTTGCCTCCGAAATGGGCCGCCACAAAAGGCGCGCTTGGCCTCTCGCAAAGGTTGTAAAGGCCCCAGTAAAGGCCATTGAGATACAAATGCACGAAAAACCCGTGCGCGGATGGATGCCCCATCTCTCTGAGGCTGTCTCGCATCCACTGATCGCGAATGAAGTCGCCACGCTTCCGTTCTTCGCCGCTCCAGTGCAGCCAGGTATTGTTGCATCCTCCACGCAGAATCAGCGTGTCAAACTCTCCTCCTGCACCAAAGAGCGGGAACTTCAATTTTCCGGGGCCATACTTCTTCTTAAACAGCAGTCGAAAGGAATGCTTTGGACTTTCTTCCGGGCGCCTGTTCCAGCCGCCCTGGATGCGTATCCCGCATCCAACTCGGAATCCCTTCTCACCTTTGGGAAACATCAACTCGACAGAGGCTGGTCTCTCCCATTCCGCTCCGCTCTCCTTGGGATTCGCGTAAATCCCTCGTTTGGAACCAAACAGGTCCTCCACTTCCATCACCACCGAGACCATCGGAATCGCTTGTAAAGCCGGCAGCATCTGGTCTCGGTAATCAGGATGCCCGGTGATCTCCGGATCGATCTCATAATCCGCAGGCACCGCCTTGCCGAGGTTCACTCCCCAGTTCGTAGGAAAACCAGAGCCGGCTTGCTTCACCACGTCCGGCAAAAAGAGATAACTTTCCGTGACGATCTCCGAAGGAGCCAGTCCGTCGGCAATAGCGACGGCGCGCAAAACCGTGGTGCTTGCCACTCTCAATGTGCCACGGTAAAGGGTCCCTTTGCCTTCCTCCGGGGCGGAGCCATTGGTGGTGAAATAGATTTTGGCCCCAGCCGTTTTGCTCGTGAGTTCTAACGAGAACGGCTTCTCAAAGATGCCGCGAGCCTCGCTGAACACCGGGGCCGCAGCTCGTTTTGAACTCGCCCCAAACACGGGACTGGAAAACCCGCAAAAGAGCAGCGCGAGAAAAACCCAATGGCCTGCGGCACGCAATCGACGAAACATTCAGCCAGGATTGTAAATCCCCGTGTCCGAAAGGAAATGGAATTGTTCAGGCGCTCTCTCAGCGGAACAATTGTGGGGTAAACTCGTTCAGGTAGTGACGCCACACGATCCAGGTGTGCGCACCCTCGGTCTCCTTGAATTCCGCCTTGAACCCATGCTTCTTCACCATTTCCACGGTGGCCCGCGTCGTGGGAAGTACAAAATCATCTTTGCCCGTGGCGAACCAAAGGAGCTTCAAGCCCTTTTTCAATTTTGCATCGTCCAGCACTTTGGCATGCTGCTCTTCCCAACTCGGTCCCGTGCGCTCAATCGGAGCGCCGTCTCGGCCACGGCCTGTAATCCCAAAAATCCCCGAGCTATAAACCCCAAGGTAACCGAATTTATCCAGGTTCCTTATTCCGATATTCAAAGTTTGTCCTCCGCCCATGGACAGTCCAGCCATCGCCCGATTCTTCTGGTCGGTATAAACGCGATAGGTTTTCTCGATGTAAGGCATGATGTCGCGTTCGAACTCTTCCACGAATTCATCGGGGGTTCTCCGGAGCGGGTCACGGGCCGCCAACGAGATCGCTCCGGTATGTCCTGCGGGCATCACCATGACCATCGGCTTGGCTTTTTTCTCCGCAATCAGGTTATCAAGAATGAATCCAGCCCGGCCCACCGAGCTCCATGACCCATCCGAATCGGAGGCGCCGTGGAGAAGATAAAACACCGGATACTTGCCTTTGCCGGATTCATAACCGGCCGGCGTGTAAACATGCATGCGGCGGAAACGGTTAAGCTTCGTTGAAAAATAAGTAACCTCTGCCACCGCTCCGTGCGGTACGTCCTTCGTGTCCATGAAATTGGCTCCCGGCACGTACACCAGGCTCCAGGTGTTCCCGTTGGATTCGCTGGTGCCCGGATTGCGCGGATCGATCACCGAGACGTCATCCACGTTAAAGTTGTAACGATACGCTCCCGGAGGGACTGGCCCGACCTTCACCTCCCAAACGCCATTTGTTCCCTTAGTCATCTGAGGCCCCTGCCCGAGCCCTTGAATGTCTCCCGGCGAGAGCCGCACAGCCGCCGCTTTTGGCGCAAGGATCCGGAACGCGATCTGGTGGTCTGGCAAAACCTCTGGGGAGATAAACTGCGGCGCTTGGGGGCTACGACCGCGCGAAGCGTTGGTTGATTGCCCGATGGCCGAGAAGGTGACTGCCAGCGCAAGCAGCGTTACGGCTGTCAAATGGAAATGTCGTGAGTACATGGTGTTGCCGGACTTTGACGCTGATCTAACCGTCATGTATTCAGAGCCAGGGATGAAATTAGGTCTGAGACCGTTCCCTGTGCCGGTCATACGTGAAGGTCTGAGATCGCGAAAAAATGACAAATGAACGAAATCCCGAATGACTAGAATGGGGAAGAGTTCACCACGAAGAAAAATCCCGAAATGGTTCTGCTGTGGGGCTCAACGAGGGTTTCTCTTCAGCGTCGAAAGTTTACGACGCGCAGAATGCGAACCTGGATTGCCGTGGAAAGCGAACTTACCCAGAATTAGTTACGCGTGGGTCAACGACTTTGATTTCAAGAGGGCTGTTGGTATTCAAGTGAATGTCCCGGTGCGGAAAAGGCATGCTGATTTTAGCCTCATCGAAAAGTTCCATAATGCGGTGCCGCAACTCGCTCCGGACCTTGCCGCCGTTCACGTCGGGAGAAAGGCGTATCCAAATTTCCAGGGTGAAGAGGAGAGCGTGGTCGCCAAAATTATCCAGGAGCACTTCCGGAGCGGGTTCTTTGCTGACTTGTGCATGTTCGGCGGCGGCCTGGGCAATAAGTTCCGCGGCCTTGCTTCGGGGAGCGTCGTAGGCAACCCCCACCGCCACTTGGTAGCGCACCTTGTCATTGCTCAGCGTCCAGTTCACGACTTTCTTTTCCAGGAACTGGCTGTTCGGCACGAGCACTTCACTGCCGTCGCTGCGCGCGATCAGCGAATTGCGAAATCCAACGCGCATGATCTTTCCGCGTTGGTTGTCCACTTCCACGAGGTCGCCGACGCGAATGCTGCGCTCGCACAGCAGAATGATGCCGCTGATGAAATTGTTGATCAGTGTTTGCGCGCCAAAGCCGACGCCGATGGCGAGCGCGCCGCCCATGAACGCGAACACCGTCCACGGGATTCGCACTGAAGCCATTGCCACAAGGAGAGAGATGAGCACGACCACAGCCGCGAACGCCTTGGTCGGGACACCCGCCGCGTTCTTTTTGCTGAGCCAGCGTGAACTCGCGAGCCCGGCGAGTCGATTCGCCCAGCGCGCCAGCAGCAGGCCAAAGCCGAAGATACTCAGTGCAATGGCCACCTTTCCAACGGTGATAATCCGAGGGACCGAAACTTTCTGACCGCCGGCAATGACGCTGTCCTCAGCGATGTAGAGTTCCGTATTCCAAATACGGTGCAAAAACGCGTCCGCACCTTCGAAGAAGGAAGCCATTTTTGCCCACATTGAGATTTGCGCCACTTGTGCGGAAATGTCGGTGTGCAAACGGGCCGCCAGGTCTTGCGTGAAGGCCAGCGCGCCAACTGTTCGCAGTTCAATCAAGGCCCGCTCCTGCAAAGACGTCCGAACTTGTTTCGCAGCCTCGCGTTCCGCGATCGGCAGCCTCGCATCTTCGCTGCGCACGGTCTGCCGGAGGATTTGGTCACCCATGGCAGAGAGTGATTGCTCCATCAACCCTTTCCACTCGCGCAGTCGTTCGAGACGCTGTTGATGATGTTGTTCTTTGTCTCGCAATTGCCGCAGGCTGCGGGGTTCGGCGGCCCAAACTCTATCCTGCCAAATTGTCCGCGCATAATCGGTGAGCTGAAGGAAACTGCGCAGCGATTCCACCTTGAGTGTACTGGTTTCAAAACGTGCCGCTTCTATTTCCGCAACCAACTGCGGTTCCGCGGGGTTCCCATTTGGCACTGCGGGCACCCGGCCCACCGCCAGGGCGTGCGAAGCTTGCAAACCCTGGTCCGCGGCAACGGCTCCATCCAGCTCCTTCTGGAGCGCTGCGCGCCTCTCGTTGATTTGAGCCAACACGCCGTCCAAATCAGCGCGTGTTATCCTTGCTTGAGCTCGCGCGGAGGAAAGCTTTCGTTCCAGGAATTCAACATACCGGCGTTTGCCCTCCAGTTGCTGTGAAGTTACCAGGCGACCGAGTTCAGCAGCTTCGACCGAGGCTTCATTGGCCTGGGTCCGCAACTGCGCCAGTTGGAGCGGCTGCTGGTTGCGCGAATCCCGAACGCGGGCATCGGCTGCCTGATCCTCGGCTAGCCGAAGTTGCTTTTGACTTTCAATGAGGCGCGCTGCGTTTCGGGAGATATCGCCCTCGTATATGGGGAGCATCATTTCTGCGTTTCGCAATTCGAGCCGCTGGGCGGAAACCATGTCAGCCAAACGTTCCGCCAATGCCACGGTCGGGGGTTGTGCAAAACCTCTCCACGCGTCCTGCTCAGCCACGCGCTGCTCGTTTAGCCGGTGAATCTCTTTGTAGTTCCGCAAGTTCCGGGCCTGGCGATCCAGCGCGCTCACCCATTGGTGAAGCAATTGCTGGCGTTCGGCCAATTCCTCGGGTCGGGCGGCCACATCCCTGGCGGCAGTGGTTTTGTCTGTGTTCGTGGCAGACACTTTCGCGCGCACGTCGGTAAGACGCGTTTCAATCCCGGCGATAGCGCTGTCCATTTCTGCCACCGTCTTTGGAAGACTTGCCGGAGCGTTGGAGGTTGGGCTGCCGCGAGGAATGGACAGTGCCTTGAACGACTGACCATGAAGCTGTGCGAAGGACAGAAGCATCACTGCAAAAGCCACAAGGGCCGCGCAAGAAAAGCGACTAGGAATTCGGAGTGTTCGGTTGAGAGGGGTTGTGGTCATTGAGTCGCTTCAAAGGAACATCGTAAATTGATAAAGCGCACTTTGCCCAAGTTCAGCCTGACTTTTCCTGTATTCCTGGGGCGTTGTGAACAAGAGCTTACGTGGTATCCATTAGGCGGAAGAAAGAGGGTCTTGGCAATCCCTGATTGCATCCGCAGCAGCCAGGCGGGTAGCTGGACTTTGAAAAGGCCAGATCTGAATCATTAGCCCTGAAATCAAGCTGATCCTTGTTTTTCCATAAGCTGGTTCGGCAGGTTTGCAACGTCCTCAGGAAGACCGAGGTATAAAAGGAATTCTTTGGTAAAAGCTGGCTTTCGGCGCCGAATAGCCGAAGGTTGGATCTTGGAAAACCCTTCTACCATTCAGAAGATTGCATTTCTCGGCGATTACATACCTCGTAAATGCGGTATTGCTACTTTTACCTCAGATGTCCTGTCGGCGATCGCAGCGGAGCATCCCCAGAGTGAATGCTTTGCGGTGCCCGTAAATGACATTCCGGGCGGCTATACCTACCCCAAGGAAGTTCGGTTTGAAATCGAGGAGCAGGATTTGTCCTCTTACCTGCGCGCGGCGGATTTTCTGAACATTAGCAACGCGGATGTGATCAGCGTGCAGCACGAGTTTGGGATTTTCGGCGGGCCATCCGGCACTCACCTGCTGGCGCTGCTGCGCGAGTTGCGAATGCCGATTGTGACCACCTTGCATACCGTCCTGCAGTCGCCGAATTCGGAACAGCAGCGCGTAATGCAGGAATTGATCGCCCGTTCGGCCCGACTGGTGGTTATGTCGCACCGGGGCCGGCGCATGTTGGAGGAAATCTATCAGGCACCGCCGGGAAAGATTGATCTGGTGCCGCACGGGATCGCGGATCTTCCATTCGCGGATTCGAACCTCTACAAGGAACAATTCGGGGTGGAAGGGAGGCGGGTGTTGCTGACCTTCGGGCTGCTCTCGCCCAACAAGGGGATTGAGCACGCCATCAACGCGCTTCCCGAAATTGTGGCTGAATTTCCCAACACTGTTTACATCGTGCTGGGCGCCACGCATCCCAACCTGGTGCGGGAACGCGGAGAAACCTATCGCCTAAGCCTCGAAAGGTTGGCCAAGAAAAACAACGTGCAGAAGCACGTCATTTTCTACAACCGTTTCGTGGAGCTCGAGGAACTGAAGGAGTTCATCGGGGCGGCCGATCTTTATCTGACGCCATATTTGAACGAGGCGCAGATCACTTCCGGCACGCTGGCGTTTGCTTTCGGGACTGGCAAGGCCGTAGTCTCCACGCCTTATTGGCACGCGGCGGAGTTGCTGGCGGATGGCCGCGGCGTGCTCGTGCCTTTCGCGGATGCCAAGGCGATCGCTCGAGAAGTCATTGGATTGTTTCGCGACGAACCGCGCCGCTTGGCCATGCGCAAGAATGCTTATGCGCTCGGCCGGGAAATGATTTGGAGCAATGTGGCCCGGCTTTATATGCGCTCCTTTGAGCTGGCCCGCCTGGATCGTTCGGTCATTTCCCGAAAATCGTTTGGAACCAAAACGCTCGACGAACAGCCGCGCGTTTTGCCGGCATTGAAGCTGGAGCACTTGACCCGCATGACCGACTCGACCGGGCTCTTCCAGCACGGCGTCTTTTCCGTACCCAATTTTTCGGAAGGTTACTGCACGGATGACAACGCCCGGGCCTTCATTCTGGCGGTGTTGCTGGACAAGATGGAGCAGGAGCCCGAAGGCGTGCGAACCCTGGCCACCACCTACGCCGCGTTTTTGCACCATGCCTTTGATCGGACGGCAAAACGATTTCACAACCATCTCAGCTTCGACCGTCGCTGGTTGGATCCGCAGGGTTCGGAAGATTCCCATGGCCGTGCGCTTTGGGCGCTGGGCCTGGGCGTGGGCCGTTCGCCGTATCGCAGTTTCCAGGTGTTGTCCGGCCAAATCTTCGCGGAAGCACTGCCCAGCGTGCTCGGGTTTACATCCCCGCGTGCGTGGGCATTCACGCTGCTGGGGATTCATGAATACCTGCAGCGGCTGAGCGGAAACCGGGCCGCCGAACAAATCCGTGAAACCTTGCTGGCTCGTCTGATGGATTTGTTTGACCGGGTTTCGGGGAATGATTGGCCGTGGTTCGAAGATGTGCTCTCCTACGACAATGCCAAGCTGGCCCACGCATTGATCCTGACCGGACGAGCCATCGGCAACAAGGCGGCTTATGAGCGCGGGTTGGAAAGCTTGCGCTGGCTGGCACAGATTCAAACGGCGGAAAGCGGAGATTTCCGGCCCATCGGCAGCAATGGCTTCTACCCACGAGGCGGAACACGGGCCAAATTCGATCAGCAACCGATCGAAGCCCAGGCGATGGTTTCAGCCTGCCTGGAAGCTTACCGCACGACTTCGGAGGTGTGGTGGTACGAGCAGGCCCTGCGCGCCTTTGACTGGTTTCTTGGCTGGAATGATTTGGGGCTCGAGCTGTATTCCCCCAGCACAGGCGGCTGCCGTGACGCTTTGCATGTGGATCGCGTGAACCAGAACCAGGGCGCCGAATCGACGCTGGCCTTTCTCCTTTCGCTCACGGAACTGCAGCTAATGCAGGATGCCCTCACCGTTTTCAACAAGTCGGTTTCGTAAGAATTATAATGAACACTCTCACGGTGCAACGCACCCCAGTCATATTGCATTCGGACCGCACGCGCGTGCTGCTCCGGCCCTTCCTTGGTCCGACCGATGCTCGTGCCGCCAGAATTTGCGCGGAGGTGATGGCCTTGTCTGAACGCGAGGTCCAAAGTTTGTGGACCCAGGTTCAAGCAGAGTTTGGACAACGTCACGTAAGAATCCAGCAGTTCCTGGAAAGAAGGTTTGAGCAGATGCGGCCTGCTTTAAACCTGCAGGGCGTTTCGGGAGAACGCGCCTTGCTGCTCGGGGCTTATTTCAGCCATGAGTACTCGCTGGAGGCGGCCGCTTTATTCAATCCCTCCATTGTTCCTCATCCGGATCAATCGGATCTGCCGGCAGGTTTTCTCCGCTTCATCCTGAGCCTGCGAGCCACGGGTGAAGGGCATATCTCCTCGATTACCTTTCGGACGGGGATACTGGACGCCAAAGCCAATATTACGATTAAACCACCCACGCGTTACTGTGTGGAGCCTGAGCAGGTGCCCAATCCTTCCTATGACAAAAGTGTGTTCGAACGAAAACTCCAGGAACTGCAATTGGCCGGCGACTTCAGCAGACAAGTGATTCAAGGGCTTGGGCAGACGTTCACATTCGAGGAACTGGGGGATAGCGTTTACCGGACAACGAAGCATTTCGAAGCGCGCAACCAGGAAACGGAAGCTGCCGCAAGGAAGCTTCTGATGCTGGCACAATCGAATTACGAAGTGCAATTCGCCGCCGACTCGCATTTGTCCGAGAGGGTTTTGTTTCCCGCCACACCTTCCCAGAGCAAAGGAATCGAGGATGCCCGCTTTGTGCGGTTCCAGAATGATGATGGGACGCACAATTATTACGCGACCTACACCGCATACGACGGGCAAATGATCCTGCCTCAATTTATTGAGACGCCTGATTTTTTGCATTTCAAATTCATCACGCTGAATGGCCCGGCAGTGAAGAACAAAGGCATGGCCCTCTTTCCGCGCAAGATAAACGGGCGATACGCTATGCTCGGCCGGCAGGATTACGAAAACCTCTACCTGATGTTCTCCGACCATTTGCACTTCTGGAACGAGACGCAATTGATCTTTAAACCAAAATTTCCATGGGAATTGATCCAACTAGGCAACTGTGGTTCACCGATCGAAACCGAAGCGGGATGGCTTGTCATCAGCCATGGCGTAGGACCGATGCGGAAATATTCCATTGGCGCATTTCTGCTCGATCTGGAGGATCCCAGCAGATTAATTGGACGACTGCGCGAGCCGCTAATCACACCGAATGAGAACGAGCGTGAAGGTTACGTGCCGAACGTGGTTTACTCCTGTGGAAGCCTCGTGCATGGCCGGCAACTCGTTATTCCTTATGCCATGTCCGACTCAGCGACCACCTTTGCCACCCTCTCGTTGGACGAGGTGCTGGCGGCGATGGAGTGACGGGCGAGCGTTCCTCCCTAATTCCGGCAGGAGGAATACTCTTCACTTCAGACCGGCACAACCGCAGTCCAGCAGCGGCCGAACTTTGCTCGGAATTTCTGCTCAACATCTTGAGCTTGCTCGATGTTGCTCATGATGGCGAAGGTGGTGGAGCCGCTGCCGGACATGAGGGTAGCAAGTGCGCCTTCGGCGCGGAGGAATTCCTGGTAGAGAGCGAGGATGGGATATTTCTCGAGGGCTGGGGCTTCCAGGGAATTGTAGAACTCTTTTGTGGCGGCGCGGAGGTCGGACTCCTGGAGGAGCTGCACGAGGGTTTGGGCGCGGCCGGCCTGGCCATTGAGCGCTTTGGGAAAGCGGGCCAGTTCCTTGTAAGCCCAGGCAGTGGCAATTCCGAAGCCGGGGTGAATGAGGAAGAAGGCCGTGCCCTTCAGCGCTGGGAAATTTTCCAGGGACTCGACGTGCTCGCCGCGTCCGGTCGCGAGGGCGGGTTTGCTTTGGAGGAAGAAGGGGATATCCGAGCCGAGGGTGGCGGCAATGGGGTGAAGCTGGTCGACCGTGAGCGGCTGGCCAAAGAGCTCATTGAGGCCCAAGAGCGTGGTGGCAGCGTTGCCGCTGCCTCCGCCCAAGCCAGCGGCCATGGGGATTTTTTTATCGAGATGAATCGTTGCGCCGTTCGAGATTCCCGCTTGTTCAAAAAATGCGACGGCCGCTTTGTAAACCAGGTTGGAGGAATCACCGGGCAAACCCGGGTCGCTGCAGGTCAGGGTCACTCCCGAAGCAGTTTTGGCAAAGGTGAGCCGATCGTGGAGCTGAACCGGGTGCATCAGAGTTTCCAAGGCATGGAAACCGTCCGGCCGCTTTCCCAGGATATTCAGGAGGAGGTTGACTTTGCAGGGCGAAAGTTTTTCGAGGCTCATGGATCAAAAAAGGCGCCAACACTGAATGTTGGCGCCTCATGCAAATCGAGAAAATTTAGTTGTCGAAGATATGGAAACGGCTTCCGGGAATGAAGGGGGCTACATCGCCGCCGCTGAAACCCAAAGCCCGATCAGTGGCAAACAAGCTGTCTTCCAGCAGCGCGGGCCGGTTGTTTTCCGGATAGGAAGGATTGGCTTGCAGGAACATGCCACCCCAGTCCTTGGTGTTGCGCACCGAGTAGTCCGGGTAAACCGGGCTGGTGGGAGTGAAAAGCGGGTCGTAAGGGGGAATGGGGAACGTGACTGTTTCGACCACGCCAAGGCCGATGCGAGCCAGGGAGCGGTTCATGCCATGAATGAAGCCGTAGGTGTAGGAAACATCCGGCCCATACCACATGGCAGTCTGTTCCATGGAGCGACGCACTTCGCCCAGCCGGACGACTTCCGTAACGTTGGCGATGCCGCGACCGAGCTTACGCTCCGGTCCCATGCATCCCGTGAAGGCAGCAACTGCCACAACTGCGACAACTAAGGCAAAACGCATAAAAAGAGTAGTTTTCAGGAGAATAATCCTAAAAATTTCAATGTAAAGCGGGAATTAACCCAATATCCTGCTGCCGGAGGAGAGGAAGATACCCTTGAAATTCATTTCGAGAGCTTGAGGGTTGCCGGCCTTCTGCATGGCTTCCTCTTTGGTGATGCGGCCTTCCTGCACCAGATTAAACACGGCTCGGTTGAAGTCCTGCATGCCGTCATCGAACCCGGTTTCAATGGCAGCCGGCAATTTTTCAATCCGGTTTTCCTCAATCATCTTCCGGACGACCGGGGTGTTAAGCATGATTTCGCAGGCCGGGGTCATGCCGCCATCAACGGTCTTGCACATACGCTGGCAGATAACCGCCTTGAGAGTGGACGCAAGCTGGCGCCGCACCTGATCTCGTTCGTCAGCCCGGAAAAAGTCCAAAATACGGGTGATTGATTGGGATGAATTGGTGGTGTGAACGGTGGAGAAGACAAGGTTGCCAGTGTCGGCGGCGCTCATGGAGGCGGCCATGGTAATAGGGTCGCGCATTTCGCCAATCATGATCAAGTCCGGGTCCTGGCGGAGCGCGCTTTTCAGCCCGCGAGCGAAGGATTGTGTGTCCAACCCAATCTCGCGTTGTTCGATACGCGATTGGTTGTCTTCGAACATGTATTCGATTGGGTCCTCAAGGGTAACGATGTGCTTGCGGAAGTTGCCATTGACGTGCTCGATCATGGCGCCAAGCGTGGTCGACTTGCCAGAACCGGTGGTGCCAGCCAACAGGACGATGCCCCGGGCGGATTCAGCAATTTGCTTGATGACGTCGGGCAAGCCCAGCGCATGAAAATCGGGAACCAGGTGCTTCACATATCGCATGACCAAGGCCAATTCGCCGCGCTGCTGGAAAACGTTGGTTCGAAAGCGGCCGATGCCGTCAACCTTGTAGGAAAAATCGGTTTCGCGATCGGTGTCGAAGGCCGCTTTTAAGTGCTTGGGAATAATGAGATTCGCCACTTCCTCCATCCACTCGTTGGTAGGATAGGGAGCCTCGATAGCAGTTAGTTGTCTGCTGATCCGAAAAACAACAGGGGTGCCAACTTTGATGTGGATATCCGAAGCGCCCGCGTCAACGGCCGCTTTCAAAATTTTATGAAAGAGTTCCATGGCCGCGGATCTTAGCAGGCTACCGGAAATCAGGCTAGTGGGGAATAAGCCAAAGAACTCAAACGGGCTTGGGCGTGGCGGGAAAGGCTGGTGAAGAGCATGGAGACGACGTAGCCGGAATGGCGATTGCCATTGCAAGCGACAACGACGCCGGTGCAGTTCAGTTTTTTGGAATCTGATTGGGTTTCCAAGAGGACGGTCATTTCCGCCCAGGTGGGAATGGGTTGCTCGCTGCGAAACTCAATACCGTTTTTGCGGATACGGAACGCTCCAGCGGGAAGGGCCAAACGAGTGGCCTGCCCCTGAATGGTTAATGCCTGAAATAGATCCGTATTTTCAAGTTTACGAGCGCTCATAAAATCGAAGACAATATAACACGAAGTTTGAACGGGTCAATAAAGGGAGAATCCAATGCGGCTTTGGACAAGCATTTACCACTCGATTACGGCGGCAGCCCAGGTAAGGCCTGCGCCGAAGACGACGAGCAGAACGAGGTCGCCTTGCTTGATTCGCTCAGTGCGGACAGCCTCTTCCAAGGCAATAGCCACGGACGCGGCGGAGGTGTTGCCGTACTTTTCAAGATTGATAAAGACCTGCTCGGGCTTGGCACCGAGGCGGTCGGCGACAGCATCAATGATGCGGCGGTTGGCCTGGTGCGGGATGATGCACTTGATCTGACTGATATCGATTTCGCAACGGCGGAGCGCTTCCTGGCCTGCGGTCACCATTGCGGTGACAGCGTTCTTGTAGGTTTCCTTGCCATCCATGCGCAGGTAATGGAGGCGATTGGCAACGGTCTCGGCGGTCGTCGGGAATTTACTGCCGCCGCCGGGCATGCAAAGGAGTTCAGCCTTGTCGCCTTCGGCACCCATGCAGGCGGTGAGCAGGCCATGGGCATCGGGCCGATGCTGGAGAATGGCGGCTCCGGCGCCATCGCCGAAGAGAACGCAAGTATTCCGGTCCGTCCAATCAACGATCGTGGAAAGCTTCTCAGCCCCAATGACCAGCACCGTGTTATAGGTGCGAGTCATGATGAATTGCTGGCCGATTTCCAAAGCGTAAATGAACCCCGAGCAGGCAGCTTCAATGTCGAAAGCGGCAGAACGGCGAGCGCCGATTTTATGCTGCACGAGGCACGCCGTGGAAGGGAACATCATGTCGGGAGTGAGCGTGGCAACGATGATGAGATCGATTTGGTCCGGGGTAATGTTGGCATTCTGCATGGCACGCATGGCCGCCAAAGAAGCCATGTCTGAAGTGGTCTCATTTTCGGCCGCCAGACGCCGCTCCTTGATGCCAGTGCGAGAGACGATCCATTCGTCGGAAGTATCGACCATGCGCTCAAGCTCGGCATTGGTCAGGATTTTTTCGGGAACATAGGCGCCAACACCAACAATGGAACAGGTGCGGCCTTGAAAGCCGTGTTGGGCGCGGGGGTTTTTGAATCCTTTCGATGTTCTCATGCTGCGGCCACTGGTTGGGACGTCAATTTAGCTGCCTCAAGCCGCTGGTTCGCATCGGCCACCTCACGGGTGATGATTTCATTAATCTGATGTTGAACCGTTTCGGTCGAAATGCGTACTGCGCTCGTAATGGCTTTGGCACGGGAGGAACCATGCGCTTTGAAGACGTTTCCATTCAAGCCTAATAAAGGCGCGCCCCCCGAGTTTTCCGGGTCCATGCGGCGCTTGAGGACCATGAAGCCATCCTTCGCCAACAAACCACCTATTTTACGTTTCCAGGTCCTGTTCAATTCTGTTTTCAGCCAACCAAAAATGCCTTTGGCCATGCCCTCCATCGTCTTCAAAACAATATTCCCGACAAAGCCGTCGCAAACAACTACGTCGACCCGGTTTCTAAAGAGGTCGTAACCTTCGACGTTGCCGATAAAGTTGATGTTGAGTTGCTTGCAAAGCTTGAAAGCTTCGATGGTGAGCTCATTACCTTTGGTCTCCTCACTGCCGACGCTGAGGATGCCGACCCGGGGTGATTTGACGCCGAGCATCTCACGGGAATAGACATGACCCATGACTGCGTAATGGGCGAGGTGGATAGGCTTGGAATCGATGTTCGCCCCGGAGTCGAGAAGCACGAAATCGTTCTCGGCGGTAGGTATGACAGTGGCAATGCCGGGTCGATCGACGCCGGGAAGGGTGCGCAGCTTCAGGTGGGCGGCGGCCATAATGCCACCGGTGTTGCCGGGAGAGATGACAGCGTCGGCCTTGCCTTCCTTAACCAAATCCATGGCGCGGGAAACGGAAGCATCTCGCTTGCGCCGAACGGCTTGGGCAGGCTTGTCCTCCATGGTCAGCACTTCGCTGGCATGGACAATCTGGAGACGCGAGTCCTGAAGGCCGCTCTTGGTTAAAGCAGCTTCAATTTCGGATTGGTTACCGACAAGGTAAAGCGCGGTAATTTTCGGCTGGGCCTGCAAGGCCAGCTTGACCCCATCGATGACGACGCCGCAGCCGTGGTCGCCACCCATGACATCCACCACGATTCGCATAAATAGAAAGAGCGCAGATGAGACAAACTCAAACCGCGCTCTTAAAATTCGTTATGCCCCGGCGGTAACAGAAAGGATCTGCCGACCTTTATAGGTACCGCACGCAGGACAAACCCGATGCGGGATATAAGGAGCCGCGCATTGCGGGCATGAGCTCAGTTGAGGCAGTTTGAGCACGCTGTTGTATGCTCGACGCTGCCGTTGACGACTTTTTGACGGTTTACGCTTGGGTACGCCCATAAATTCTCTTTAAAATTTCAATTTGTTCAACTCGGCCCAAGCGGCGGAAGTCTTCGACTCCTGCTCCCCGCTAGTTTTCAAGTCCTTTCGGGGACTAACCAGGCCTCTGCAATCAGGTTCACACAACGGATGCTGCGGAACGGACAGAAGAATATCTTCCCGTATATAAGGCGTCAAGTCCACGGAATCATTCAGAATAATGACTGGGTCCTCGCCTTCAAAAGGAAGGTGGCACGCCCAGTCCCGCAGGTCGATAGCGCCCTCAATTGCCTTCAAACAACGGGCACATTCGAGCTTTAAAGGCAACTTTAACGTTCCCTGAACCAAAATCGAGTCCTCGAGCTTTTGGACTTCCAAATCGTAAATAAGTGGTTTATTCGCATGAACCAACTCATCGGTAAGTTCTAAATCGAGGTCTTCCAAAGGCAATTCGCCCTTCAGATGAAGGTTTTTGATGTCCAACTGGCGGAGGTTGAATAGCAATGGCATAAATCACCTACAGGTTACCGGGTTAATCAGGCTTTTTCGTGAGCTTTTCCAAAAGTGCCGTGCGTACCACCTGGGGTACAAAGGCACTCACATCCCCTCCCAAACCAGCGATTTCTTTAACGATCCGGGAACTGAGGAAGGTGTAAGTGTCTTTGGGCATCATGAAAATTGTCTCAACCCGTTCATTTAATTTACGATTCATCAAGGCGAGTTGAAATTCAAATTCAAAGTCGGAAATGGCGCGCAAACCGCGAATTACCGCCCCGCCGCCTTGGGCTTCCACATAATTGACGAGCAACCCTTCAAAGGTGTCGCAGACTACATTGGGCAAGTGCTTGGCCGAAACGCTGACGAGCTCGATACGCTCCTGGAGGGTGAACAGGGGGTTTTTGGACTCGTTGCGGGCGACAGCGACAATGACTTTGTCGAAAAGTTTGGCCGCGCGCTGGATGATATCGATGTGGCCATTGGTAATCGGATCGAAGCTGCCGGGATAGATCACGGTGCGCATGCGACAGGACTATAGCGAATGGCTCCGGGAAATGCGCGTTAAAAAGAAGCGGGTTAATTACGGGCTTCAGCTCCCTGCCGGAGAATCGCTTCACTCTGGCAATCTTCTGAATGCTGGCAGAGAATAGATGGAGGTCCCCGAACGTCTGCTGTTGAACAAAATATGAAGCAAATCGCGCGCGCCTTGGTCACCTCGCTTTCACTACTTGGCTGCATTGCTACCCTGGGCCGGAGCGCCGAGCTGCCGGACATCATGGTGGCTGATTTTGAGGGAGCTGATTACGGGAGTTGGAAAGCCACAGGCGAGGCGTTTGGGCCGGGTCCGGCCAAGGGAACGCTGCCAGGGCAGATGCAGGTGGATGGTTTCCTCGGCAAAGGAATGGTAAACTCATTTTACCACGGGGATAAAAGCACAGGCACACTCACCTCGGCCCCATTCAAGATTGAGAGGAGCTACATCAACTTTCTCGTCGGGGGAGGCAAGGACTCGGAGAAGCTGCGGATCGATCTGCTGGTGGATGAGAAAGCTGTCCTGAGCGCGAGTGGACCCAACGAGCACGCTGGCGGGAGCGAGCGGCTGGATTGGCACACCTGGGATGTGAAGGAGTTCCGAGGGAAAGCGGCCATAATTCAGATTGTTGATCGCGCAACCGGGGGTTGGGGACACATCAACGTGGATCAGATTGTGCAGAGCGAGCGCAAGGCCAACCTGACCCTGGCAAATGCGGAGAGAGTCATCGCGATTGAACATCCTTACCTGAACCTGCCAGTAAAAAACCGCGGCCCCAAACGGAGAGTCAGCTACCTGGCGAATGGCCAGACCGTGCGGGAGTTTGAGATTGAGCTGGCGGACGGAGCTCCCGATTTTTGGGTATTCAGCGATGTGCGTGCGTTTCAAGGCAAAGACCTGAAGGTGCGAGTGGACCGCATGCCGGAAACTTCCGAAGGGTTAAAGGGAATCGAGTGCGCGGATTCCATTCGCGGTGCGGAGGATCTTTACCGGGAGAAACTGCGTCCGCAATTCCATTTCTCCTCCAGACGCGGCTGGAACAACGACCCGAATGGACTGGTCTATTCGGCGGGGGAATATCATTTGTACTATCAACATAATCCTTATGGCTGGGATTGGGGGAACATGCATTGGGGCCATGCCGTGAGCCGGGATTTGGTGCACTGGGAGGAGTTGCCGATCGCGCTCTATCCAAAGCGATTCGGGGATTGGGCATTTTCCGGCAGCGCAGTGGTGGATAAGAAAAACACCTCCGGGTTCAAGACGGGGAAAGAGGAGGTGCTGGTGGCAGCTTTCACGAGCACGGGACGCGGGGAATGCATTCTTTACAGCAATGATCGTGGCCGGAGCTGGACGGAGTATGCTGGGAACCCGGTGGTGAAACATCGCGGCCGTGATCCAAAGCTGACCTGGCATGAACCAACCCGGAGCTGGGTGATGGCGCTTTATGATGAGGGCCCCGAGGGAACAAAGGAACAACGAACCATTGCTTTTTACACGTCGGACAACCTGAAAAACTGGACTTACCGGAGCAAAATCGATGGGTTTTTTGAGTGCCCTGATATTTTCGAGCTGCCCGTGGATGGCGACTCGTCGAATCGCAAGTGGGTGCTAACCGCGGCTGATGATGACTACATTATCGGGAGTTTTGATGGCAAAGAGTTCAAGAAGGAATCCGGCAAACATAAGGGTCATTACGGCAATTGCTTTTACGCAGCGCAGACTTACAGCGATGTGGAGGATGGGCGGCGGATTCAAATCGGGTGGGGCCAGGCCAAGCTGCCAGGAATGTCTTTCAACCAGATGATGGCGTTTCCGTGCGAACTCACCTTGCACACCACACCGGCGGGAGTGCGTATGTTTGCGCTGCCCGTGAAGGAAATCGAAAGCCTGCATGGAAAGCACTATTCGCGCAAAGGAGCGGCGATCGGCACTGACAAGAACCCGCTGGCCGAGATGAGCGGCGAGCTATTGGATTTGCGAACCGAGATCGACTTGCAGGATGCGGAGAAGATCGCTTTCTCAATCCGTGGCATAACGGTGGAGTATGATGCGAAAAAGAAGGAGCTGTCTTGCCAGGGAAAGAAAGCGGTTCTGCCACCGCAGGAGGGGCGGATTCGTTTGCAGATGCTGGTGGATCGCGCTTCGATCGAAATCTTTGGAAATGATGGGCTGGTTTACATGCCGATTTATGCACTGCCGAAAGCAGACAACCGGACGATTGAGCTAACGGCATCCGGAGGCGAGGCGCGGGCTACTTTGTTGGACGTTTATGAGCTGAAGCCAGCCTGGCAGCTTGCCAAGGTAGAGGAAAAGATCGCCGCCGCTCCAAGGCCGCAGTATGAACATCGCGAACAGCACAGCCGTGATGGGATTGGCAAATTCTACCTGGGCCGGGAAATTGCGCATGTGATGGGCCACCAGGGTGCTGACTGGCTGGAGCGGCCGACGCGGGAACAAGAGGAGAAAACAGATTTGTTAGTGGATTCACTCAAGATAAAATCGGGTGAGGTCATTGCGGATATTGGCGCGGGCACGGGGTATTTCTGCCGGAAGCTCTCGCCCAAAACAGGTGAGAAAGGGACCATTTATGCGGTGGATATCCAGCCGGAGATGCTGGATCTGCTCACGAACACGATGGCCGGCTTGAAGATCCGAAATGTGAGACCGATCCTCGGAACGATTACTGATCCCAAGCTGCCACCGGGGCAAGTGGACACGGTGCTGATGGTGGACGTGTACCATGAATTCGATCATCCGTACGAGATGATGGAAAATATCGTCAAAGGCCTGAAGCCGGGAGGACGGGTAGTGTTTGTGGAGTTTCGGGGAGAAGATCCCGAAGTACCGATCAAAGCTCTGCACAAGATGACCGAAGCGCAGGTGAAAAAGGAGATGGCTCCCCTGCCCTTGCAATGGTCCGAAACGATTGAAGTTTTACCGCGCCAACATATTATCATCTTTCGCAAGAAAGACTTAACGGCAACCGCAAAGAATTAGCCGGGTTTTTCAAATTTAAGATTCGTTCAGGAGCCTGCTAAAGGCTGAGTTGAGGCTGGGGTATTTAAAATGGAATCCGCTTTGGATGAGGCGCGCGGGCATGACCCGAAAGCTGCAGAGCAGGACTTCATCAGCCATTTGGCCAAGCAGGACTTCGAGCACAAAAGGCGGGACAGCCAGAAAGGCTGGCCTCTTCACGGCCTTTGCGAGTGCCCTGGTAAACTCCGCGTTGGTGACTGGGAAGGGAGTGACGGTGTTGATTGGACCAGACAGGCTATCATTGGCCAACACGTGAACGACAACTCCGAGGACGTCCTCCAAAGCGATCCAACTCCAATAATAATGGCCATTGCCTAACTTTCCGCCGAGCCCCCATTTGAAGATGGGGAGCATTCGTTTGAGCGCCCCGCCCTTGGGTGAGAGAACAATGCCGAAACGCAAATAAACTACCCGGATGCCGACATCCTCCGCAGCCTCAGCAGCGCCTTCCCATTCTCGGCAAATTTCGGGAAGAAAGCCGTGACCGGGCAAGCTTTGTTCATCGAGAAGTTCATCGCCGCGGTTTCCGTAAAATCCAGTGGCGGAGGCGCAAATGAGCACCTTTGGCTTTCGCGGAAGGTGAGCGAGCTTTTCCGCAAGCAAACGGGTAGAATTGACACGGCTCTCGCGAATACGTTTTCGAACGGCCCGCTTCCAGGGCTGGGCGACATTCTCACCGGCCAAGTGAATCACGGCGTCGAGCGCACCAGCAGGCTCGAGATCGATGGCACCGGCAACCGGGTCCCAGGACGGGCTGCCTGGGGCTGGAGCGCCACGCTTGAGCTTCCACACGCGATGCCCTTGATCCTGGAGAAAAGGCCCCAAATGGGAACCGATCAATCCGGAGGCGCCTGTGATAAGAATATTCATAGCGTGGTTGCTGCCGGATAAAAGTGTGCCAAAGAGCGAGCGGAAGCAACTCACGGGAAATGGAGTCCAACGTTTGAACTGGTCCCGGCGCTGGCTCAAGCGCCGGATTCAGTTCCCTTATTCCTCCTTGGGGAATTTCGAATTAACTGCGGGGTCAGCTTTGCTCTGCATTCGAGCCGGGGCATCAGAGTCGCTGTCTGAGAATGGAAACACCCGGCTCGTGGAAAAGTTTCGAGACAAAAAAACCGGAAGAGGCTTGCGCCAACTTCCGGTTAAGGAGGAACCGAAATTTTAGAATTTTCCGCCGTAAACAGCGTTTTTGCCGAGCAACTGCTCGATGCGGAGCAATTGATTGTACTTGGCCACGCGATCAGTGCGGCTCAGGGAGCCGGTCTTGATCTGGCCGGCGTTGGTTGCGACCGCGATATCCGCAATCGTGGCGTCTTCGGTCTCGCCGGAGCGATGGCTAATCACGGCGGTATAGCTGTTCTCCTGGGCCAATTCGACGGCGTCGAGCGTTTCGGTAAGCGAACCAATTTGGTTTACCTTCACGAGAATGGAATTGGCCGTGCCGGTTTGGATGCCCTTGCGTAGGAATTTGACGTTGGTGACGAACAGATCGTCGCCGACGAGTTGGATTTTGTCACCGAGCTTTTCTGTCAAAAGCTTCCAGTTCTTCCAATCGCTTTCAGCGCAGCCGTCCTCGATGCTGACGATCGGGTACTTGCCGCAAAGTTCTACGTAGAAGTCCACGAGTTCAGCGCCGGAAAGCTTTTTACCCGTGCTCTTCTTGAATGTGTAGCTGCCGTCGCCGTTATAAAATTCGGAGCTTGCGACATCGAGAGCGAGGAAGATTTGTTTGCCTGCCTTGTAGCCAGCGTCCTTGGTGGCCTGGAGAATAACCTCCAAAGCTGCCTCAGCGCTTTCGAGCTTGGGAGCGAAACCGCCTTCGTCACCGACCGCCGTGGCCAGGCCTTTTTTCTTCAGAACGGATTTCAAGGAATGGAAGATTTCCGTAATGGCCTGGAGCCCGCGGGAGAAAGTGTCGAACCCTTTGGGGACGATCATGAATTCCTGGAAATCGATCGGGGCGTCGGAGTGCGCGCCGCCGTTGATGACGTTGGCCATGGGAACCGGAAGCACTTTGGCGTTCGGCCCACCCAAGTATTTGAAGAGCGGCATGCCGAGCATTTCAGCGGCGGCTTTGGCGGTGGCCAGCGAAACAGCCAGGATGGCGTTGGCGCCGAGCTTGGCCTTGGTTTCGGTGCCGTCCAATTCCAACATGGTGCGATCAACGGTGAGCTGGTCGAGGGCATCCAAACCGTTCAAGGCCGGCAGAATTTTGTCCGTGACGTTCTTCACGGCCTTGGAAACGCCTTTGCCCACGTAGCGGGTCTTGTCGCCGTCGCGAAGTTCCAAAGCTTCATGTTCCCCGGTGCTGGCGCCGGAGGGGACAGCAGCTCGGCCCATTGCGCCATTGTCGAGGATGACATCGACTTCCACGGTGGGGTTGCCACGAGAATCGATAATCTCGCGGGCTTTAATATCGTAAATATTGCTCATATTCTAATTTCTCAATGCCACAAAACCGAGCGCGAATCATAGAACCAAGCAGGAATCAGTCAAGGCAACAAGGCGAGAAAAAGGGCTGCTGAGTGAGGGATTGTGAGGCGGGCAGCCTAATGAGCGGAACGGGGAATCCGGCGCGGCTAATGGAATCATTTTCATGGATTACAACTTGGTGGGCTCACTTCTCAATCAAAATCCAGTTGTTTTGAGGCTGAATTGTGGGCAAGCTCGCCGCTCTTATTGTATGCAGCAGATTAATCTCGGCATCATTGGTGGCGGAACGGTGGGGGGCGGCGTCTATCAAGCCGTTCAACGCAACGGCTTGCTCATGACGTCGCGGTTGGGCGTGGAGTTAAGCATTGTCAAAGTGGCCGTGCGCGACCTGAGCAAGAAGCGCCCGGTAAAAATTCCCAAAAGCCTGCTGACCACCGATTGGGCTTCCGTGGTGGAACATCCTCACGTGAACCTGGTGGTGGAATTGATGGGCGGGACCACCACGGCGAGGGAAGTGGTGCTCAAAGCTTTCAAGCTGGGCAAGTCCGTGGTGACCGCGAACAAAGCCCTCCTTTCAGCACACGGTGAGGAGCTTTTCCTGACAGCGCGGCAGTTTGGGGCAAACCTTTACTATGAAGCGAGCGTTGCGGGGGGCATTCCGATTATCAAGGTGCTGCGCGAAGGTTTGATCGGCAACCGCATTACACGGCTCTACGGCATCGTGAATGGGACCTGCAATTACATCCTCAGCCGGATGAAGAACGAAGGTGCGGATTTCGCCGAAGTGCTGGCAGATGCCCAGCGGCTTGGCTATGCCGAAGCGGAACCCTCGCTCGATGTGGATGGCTATGACGCCATGCACAAGACGGGGATCCTGGCTTCCCTGGCGCATGGGTTTTGGGTGAACCCAAAATCGATTCACGTGGAAGGAATTCGTGCGGTAACGGCCTTGGACATCCAATTTGCCGGGCAGTTAGGCTACACGATCAAATTGCTGGGAATGGTCAAAAAGCTTGAGATTCCCGGTAAAGGCTGCGGGCCGGTGCAGGTATCAGTTTATCCGACGCTCATCCCGAACAGCCATGTGCTGGCAAGCGTGAATGGTGTCTTTAATGCCGTTTACGTACGTGGCGATGTTGTGGGGGACACATTGTATTATGGGCGTGGAGCGGGACAGGATGCGACGGCCAGCGCGGTTTTAAGCGATTTGGCGGATGCGGCCCTGGATTTGAAGTTTGGGACAAAAAGCCGAATTCCACCTTTTGTGCCTCATGAACGTGAAGGAGCGGTGCTGCCGATTGACCAGACGGTTTCCCGCTATTATGTAAGATTATCCGTGGCGGACCGGCCCGGGACTTTGGCCCGAATCGCGGCCATCCTGGCGAAGGCAAAGATTGGGATTTCGTCGGTGATTCAGCCGGAAGGCCATCAAGGTGAGTTTGTTCCGCTGATCCTGATGATTCATGATGCCACGAATGCTGCCATGGCGAAGGCCCTTAACCGGATCAGCCAACTTGCCGTTGTGAAAGAGAAGCCGGTAATGTTCCGAGTAGAAAGTTTTGATTAACACATGAGCGGTCATCCAACCAGTGCCAAGCCCGTTGCCTCCCAGCCCGCCTGGGGAGGAGTGATTCAACGTTACGCGGAATATCTGCCGGTTACCGATGCCACCCCGGTGGTCACCTTGCACGAGGGCAACACTCCGCTCATTCCCGTCAAAAACTTCGTGGAAGCTATTGGTGGCAAATTTGATCTTTTCCTTAAATACGAAGCGCTCAATCCGACCTGCTCGTTCAAAGATCGCGGCATGACCATGGCCGTTTCGAAAGCCAAGGAACGTGGCGCGAGCGTGGTCATTTGTGCCAGCACGGGAAACACTTCCGCCTCGGCGGCAGCGTATGCGGCTCGGGCCAAGATGAAGTGCGTGGTGCTGTTGCCTAATGGGAAGATCGCCTTGGGCAAGCTGGCGCAGGCGTTGATGTATGGAGCTACTACCATCGCGATCGAGGGGAACTTCGACGAAGCGTTGCGCATTGTCCGTGAACTGGGTGAAACCGGAAAAGTTGAGGTAGTGAACAGCATCAACCCTGTTCGCATTGAGGGACAGAAAACTGCCGCTTTCGAAATTTGCGACACTTTGGGGAATGCCCCGGATTTCCATTTCCTGCCCGTCGGTAATGCCGGGAACATCACCGCTTATTGGCGCGGTTACAAAGAATATCATAAGGCTGGTAAGTCGAAGAGTTTGCCACGCATGTTTGGGTTTCAAGCCGCCGGGGCCGCTCCGATCGTCGATGGCCATCCGATCTCTGACCCGCAGACAGTTGCCACAGCTATTCGAATTGGCAACCCAGCGAGCTGGATTGGAGCCACCACCGCGCTCAAGGAATCCAATGGCCACATTGGCAAAGTGAGCGACGAGGAAATCCTGGCAGCTTACAAGTTGATCGCGCGCACAGAAGGCATCTTTGTGGAGCCCGCTTGCGCCGCGCCGCTGGCGGGCCTGATCCGATGTGTGAAAGAGGGTTTGATCCCAGAAGGGAGCCTGATTACCGCCACCATGACCGGGCATGGTTTGAAAGACCCGGATTGCGCGATCCAGACGGCTGGCTTTGAGCCAATCATCGTGCCGCCCACGAAGGAAGCAGTCATGCGCGTGATCGGGCTTTAACCGCTTCATCGCCCGGCTTCCGCATTAAATGATGAAATCAAAGGGTTGTGCTCGGCTCATCATTCATCCTTCGCAATATCCGCTTGGATTAGGCAGGGAGTTGGTGGATTGCGTTCGCAAGGGCACGGTCAATCCGAAATTCCTTTATGTTGCGCCAGAGCAGGCCAGCCACTGGCTGGAACTGCGGAGAGCGTATTCCCCGTTCATGAAAAAGGGGGATACCTACAAGCAATACCTGGGATGCTTTAAACGCCTGGGGGCCAACTTAAAGGGAACCGCGGTTCACATTATTGGACTTGGATGTGGCGGCGGGGAGAAGGAGCAGCTTCTTGTAAACACGCTGCAGAAACACGGCTGCCAGGTGCGGTTTACAGCGCTGGATGTGAGCATTCCTTTGCTCGTCCTGGCTCAGCAGGTGGTACAATTGACTGGATGCACGGTTGAGGATTCCATCTGCGCGGACCTCCCCCGAGTTAAACAAATCAACGAATTGTTCCGCAGCGAGTCAGGACCGGAGCATCGAGTGTTTACGTTCTTCGGAATGCTTCCGGTGTTGCCGCCGGGCAAGCTGCTGTCGATGTTTCGCTCTTTCCTCAAACCCGGCGATTACCTGCTCACTAGCGCTAACCTGATCCCGGAGCATTTGGATGAGGCGTCCAAGGCGAGTCTTCTGGCCCAATACGATAATCAAAAGACCCGAGGTTGGCTGAGCTCGTTTTTAGGCAATCTGGGTTTTTCGAACGACTGCGGCGAGTTGGTGTTTAATCTTCTTGAGAAACCGGCCTTCTTTGAAATCCGCGCCGTGCTTAAGCTGCTGGAGAACGTGACAGTGGTGGTGAATGGCCAGGAGCTAAAGCTGAAGGCTGGATTTAAACTCCATTTGTTTTCTTCGTTTCGATATCGAAACCGCCAGGTGCGACAACAACTTACGAAGCTTGGGTTGAACTGTTTTGGAACCTGGGAGAGCCCGTCTGACAACGAAAGCATCCTTGGTTTTGAAAGGAATAGAGGGAACCCAGCGACCAAGGTCAGGCTGCGCAACGCGAGCGGATGGCCTTTGAAGAAGAAGGTGAAATAAAATAATTTTGTTTCCTGTTCCAATTTCCGGCAAAATTTTACCATTACACAACGATGGCTTTGATTGTTCAAAAATATGGCGGCACTTCGGTCGGTAACACGGACCGAATCAAAAACGTTGCCAGGCGTGTGGCTGAGTACCGAGCCAAAGGCGACCAGATCGTAGTGGTTGTGTCCGCCATGAGTGGAGTGACAGATAACCTGATCAAGATGGCGAAGGAGATTAGCCCTTTGCCAAATGAGCGGGAAATGGACGTGCTGCTCTCCACCGGGGAGCAAACAACGATTGCTCTCACGGCCATGGCATTGCATAGCCTCGGGCTGAAAGCAGTGTCGCTCACGGGCGCCCAGGCCGGCATTGTCACCGATGGGGTTCACACCAAAGCCAAGATTCAAAACATCACTCCCAAGCAGGTTCATGAGTTTCTGGATGATGGCAATGTGGTGATTGTAGCAGGCTTCCAGGGGCAAACCGCCGAGGGAAATATCACCACTTTGGGTCGCGGCGGTTCCGACCTGACGGCCATTGCTTTGGCAGCGGCGTTGAAAGCGGACCTTTGCCAGATTTATACGGATGTGGATGGTGTTTACACGGCTGACCCTCGCCTTGTGCCCACCGCGCGTAAGCTCGAGGAGATTTCGTATGACGAAATGCTCGAACTGGCCAGCCTCGGGGCCAAAGTGATGCAAAGCCGTTCGGTGGAATTTGCAAAAAAATTTGGAGTTATCTTTGAAGTGCGCTCCAGTCTGAATGACAACCCAGGTACCATTGTGAAAGAAGAAACCAAGAACATGGAAGACGTCGTGATTCGCGGCGTTTCTCTCGACAAGAACCAGGCCAAGGTCACGCTTGCGGCTGTGCCGGATCATCCCGGGATGGCAGCCAGGATCTTTAGAGCGCTGGGAGATGCATCGATCAATGTCGACATGATTGTCCAGACAGCAAGCCATGGCTCGGGAACTCCGGCGACCGATATCTCCTTTACCCTGGACAAGCCCGAGTTGCTCAAGGCCCAGAAGGTTCTTGCCGGCATCAAGAGTAATATCGGATACCGTGAAGTGATTGCGGACGAGAATATTGGCAAGCTTTCGATTGTGGGTGTTGGAATGCGGAGCCATTCCGGAGTCGCGGCCAAGATGTTTGATGCGCTGGCGCAAGCCAACGTGAACATCCAGATGATTTCCACGAGCGAGATCAAGATTTCCGTGGTCATCGATCTCGCCAAAGGCGAGCAGGCCATGAAGTCAGTGCATGCTGCTTTCCTCGGTTAATTTCCAGACCTCATCTGCAAGGTTTTGAGGTAACTGTAGAGATCGGCGATGCTCCGTGCGTCGAAGCCTTCGAGCAGCCCCGCGGGCATGAGCGACAGCATGCTCGGCTGCCGGGAGAGAATCTCTGAGTCGTTCAACCGGATGGTCGAAGTAGCACTGGTTCGCAGGATGACTCCATCAGCCGATTCAAAGGCGACGATCCCATTGTAGGAAGTGCCATCGCGCATTCGGAATACTTCCATCCGATAAGGGCCCGCCACATCCCGGCTTGGGTAGAGAATGGCGTTGAACAAGTCGTTGGGTGAGAAACGCTCGGTCACTCCGGCAAGATCGGGTCCGACCGCCGATGTGGCCGCGTGACAGGTTTGGCAGCCGCGCTCGCGAAACAACTCACTTCCCCGCTGAGCGTCACCCCGGTTCCAAGCGACGTTCCTTAGGAGCGCATTCCAGCGGACATCGTCGTTTGTATTCTCGTCCAACTGCTTTGCCAGTGAGGGATACCTTTGTGCAAACCAAGCGAAGGGCGGCTGATAACTCTTCTGAAAGGTTGCCTGTGTTTTCTCTGACGGTTCCTGGATGTTCCACTTCTGCCCTGTTACCTGACTCAGCAAGCCTAGCAATTCTTCTCGGGCTTTGGCCTCCTTGGGCTCACTCACCAAACGGCGCAACAAACGATAAGCGGGCAGGAGCAGACCGTCCGGCGATTGAGTGGGCAACTTCCGGAGCGCGGCGATGCTGGCTCGCACCACTTCCATGCGAGTGGAGGCGAGGCCTTGCACCAACTTCTCACGATCGAGCGGTTCAGGATTTTTGGCCAGCTTCAACAGGATTTCATCGCGGAGAATGATATTGGGCCATTGCTGCCGAAAAAGGGGACGGGCCTCGGCAGGAGGCAATGAATCGAGCAAATCGATTAACGGACCGGTCCAGGTGAATCGCGGGTTTTTGCGAACCTCCAGTGCGAACCGTCGTGCCGCCGCCTGGTACTGCTCTGAGTTGAAGCTCGGCACAAGCACCAGGTGTGCCGAGGAAACAAAGTCCGGATGCCGCAGCATGGCATCCGCAACCTTTGAATCCCGTTCCATCAACCGTTGGCTGATCTCGGCCAGGCGTGTGGTCCAGTTCTGCTTGGTGCGCAATTCCATCCCCGCCAGCTTCCGTTCAAGAGATAAGACGGCCTGGGCAACCCGGGCGGCGTTGTTGGTCGGAACAGGACCTTGCAAACGCGAGAGAACGGTTAGCCAGTGAAAATCCGAGGTCGGCGAGGTCGAAGCTGTGATCATGTTCAGCGCCTTGGCCGAGGTTTGCGGGTTATCATCGCTTACCATCGCGAGCAAGCGGCCAATCTCTGTATCCAGTATAGGGTCACCGGAAGGCAGGAGAGCGCCCGTGGTTTTACGAATCCTCGCCAGCAGCTCGGGTTGGGTCTCCAGGCTGAAGGCGGTTTCATATCCGGTGTAGGCTTCAAGGGAGGGCTCGTGCAGATGATAGTCCCCCATGCCGAGCATCACAATGCGCACGGCTTGGAGTTGCAAGTCGTGGCTGGCGGCGCGGGTCAGGATGTCCAATGCGGTTTGAATGGCGGACGGATTGACCGCTCTCAAGTCATCTCGCCATAACGAAACCAGGGCGACCGAGAGCCGTGTTTGTGCATCGCTCCGAACCGATTGCGCCGACAAAGCTTTCCACGCCACCTCTGGGAGGTAAGTGGCTAAATGGGCGGCTGCCATGCGCACGCGCTTGTTCCCCAGCCCGAGGTTGGGGCCGATCGCTTGCTGCAGGGCAATGTTGTTGAGGCTGGAAGCCTGCTCTATTAATGCCTCCAAAGCCGAGCGGCGCACCATCAGATCGGGATCGCGCGAAAGCGCCAGCAGCACCGAAACGGCGTTGCCATTCGGACGACGCCCAAGTGACCACGCCACTCGAGCTCGCACGAAACCCAGATTGACTCGGGACGCCGTTTGCGAGAGTTCCTCGTTCAAACCCCCGAAAAGTTCCGTTAGGACTTCGACAGCCCTGACCCGTGCGAACGAGCTGAAAGCCTGGTCCAGCACCGCCTCGGCAAAAGGTCCTGCGCCGAGCTTTTGGGCCAACGGTTCCCATTGAGCCCGCGACCACGCTTCCAATGGTTGCGGAGCTTCCAGCACGCGTCGCACCTCGGAAAGGGAATTGAGGAGTTGATCGGCCGCAGTTTCCTCGGCAGGCCGGCCTCCCGGAAAATCGATCTTATAAATTGCACCCCTTGTTTTGCGCCCGCCAATCGAAATCAACAGCGAACCTTCCGGCGTCACCGCAATATCAGTCGGAGCGAAGCCCTGGGTCCCAATCGGCTCAAGGAACACTTCAGGCGCGGATTGGTAACTGGCCCCGGAAGGTTGCAGGTTGAGGAAAAACACTTTCCCAAAGGTCCAATCCAGGGCAAATAGCCCGTTCCGGTAATAGGCAGGGAATTGATGATGCCGATAAACCGCCACCCCGGTGGGCGAACCCCGGCCGAGCGGAGCCAGGATATCCACCGTGTCGGCGTAATAATCCTGTCGCGCCCAACTGCGCCGGAAGCCATCCAGCCTCCAGCCATGGTGCTGACCGAAACCGATATGATAGGCACGAGTGGGCGAATACCAGGGCAGGAAGAAATCCCTTTCCACGTCGCTGTCATACGTGAAGATGTCTCCCATCCAGTTAAAATCGAAGTCGTAAGGATTGCGAAACCCCTGCGCCACGGCCTCAATCTGCGTTCCATCCGGAGATATCCTGAGCAGAGCCCCGGCTTCAATCTTTTTGATGGGAGAGGCGGTGCCCGAAAGTGGCAGGCCGCCAAAGCCGGAATCATTCCCACCGATGAAATAAAGCCAGCCATCCGGCCCCTTCCGCACCGCGTGACCGCCGTGCTCGGTAAAGTTCACCGGCAGAATCGCGCGGGGCTTGCCATAGTTCCGGCCCGAACCCTCAGTGTCTTCCAAAACGGAGAGCTGTTTATCGCCCGTGAAATAAAGGTTATTGCCATCGAAGAGCATCCCCATGCCGCCCGTCTTTGTGGCTGCAATGTCCTCATAAGCATCCGCGACTCCATCGCCATTCCGGTCCAGCAGCCGCCGCACATAGCCTTCGCTCGTCACCACCGGGTTCCCTTGGGCGTCGAGGGTCATGGCATAGATGTCATTGGCCAAGTCCGAATCGGCGTAGAGCGTGACACGAAATCCCGACGCAACGCGTAATCCGAGTGCAGGGACCGGAACCAGGTTAGCCGCCAGGAGCTGGGCCGCGGTGATGTTGACCAGGAGCAGGGCGCAGATTAAGGAGATGAGTGGGAACCGCCCGGACCGCGCATGTCGTATGTGCATCATGGAATGAGGACATATTAGGGGAAGCAGGCGACGATTTCAAAGCCGGAACCTCAGTCGCCGATCAGGAAGGAAAGAGGAGGCGCAAGAAGTCCACAACAGGAAAGGTGGCTGCCGGGGTTTTCAAGTAGAGTAGAGAGGAAGCACCTGCGAAAGGCGATGGGCTTTGCACCGGCGCTGCCCTCCCCCTCTTCGAACCGTACGAGCGGATTTCCCGCATCCGGCTCTCGCCAAAGTCCTGGGTCAAGAGCTTTCACAATGTGACCAGTCCCAATCGGGCAAAGTAGTGATAGGAGCTTTCATCGGTCGGTGCTTTCCAGCCGCCGCTGAGTTGGCACCATGGACTTTGGCCTTTTACCACTATGAACACTTTACCTTCACTAAGACCACCAAGCTTGCTTGACGCACCAGAAGGTAACCGAGGGAACAAAGCGGGTGGGTCGATAGACTACGAGTGTCGGGCAATCCATGCCCCGTCGCGGTCATTACCCTATGGTCGCCGAGAAAGCTTAGCCCTAAGCTCCACTCCTCAGCCGTGTTGTTTCTGAGGCAAAGTCTGCGCTTGGCTCAGGAGGCTGGAAGTCAACTATAAGGAGAGGAAATATGCCCGAAAAACACGAATCGTCGTTTATCGCTGCACCCCTGAAAACTTCACTCAAGCTCCCGTCTGCGTTCAGGGCAGCCCAAAGGTGGTCGCGAGCACTTCGGCTGATGACCGGCTTTAACTGCCTGCTCTTGGTAACATCCCTGCCTGCGGCAACGGTGACCGTGAATAGCCTCGCGGACAGTGGTCCCGGTTCCTTGCGAGAGGCTTTGAATAGCTCTGCGGCGTGGGACACCATCCAGGTAACTGCTCAAGGTACCCTGCTTTTGACTACGGGATTGCTGGAGATCCCCAAGAGCCTGACCATCACGGGTCCCGGAACCAACCACCTCTCCCTGGATGGTCAAAGCAAGACCCCTATCTTCTCCGTTCCGCCGGGTGTGACGGCCACCATCAACGACCTGACCCTGACAAATGGCTTCAGCCATTTTCTCCAAACCAATGTCGCCGGCGGAGCCATCCGGAACTTTGGCTCACTCACCCTCAACCGCTGCGTAGTGGCCAAAAGTAATAATCGGGAGGGGCTTGGAGGCGGTATCGCGAACAGCGGCTCGCTCACCGTCAACGACTGCACGTTTTACGGAAACGGGTCCCCGTTCCTGTTCGGCGGAGCGATTGCCAGTTTGGGCACCACGGCCAGCTTGACGGTCAACCGCAGCGTCATTGTGGGGAACTTTGGCACCGACGGAGCAGGCATTTATGCTGAAGGAACCACCCTGATACGTGATTGCACCATCTCTTCGAATGTAGTGGATAACGGTTCGGCCGGAATTTCCTGTTCCGGAACCACGACGATTATTGGTAGCTGCATTGTTCGCAACAGTACTTTCCATGGCCTCGGGGCAGGGATTGGCGCAGACGGCACGTTTCTCCTTCTGAGCAATTGCACGGTCACCGGCAACAGCATCTTTGACAATTCAGGTGGCGGTATTTGGACCCGGGCTGCATTGACTCTTATCAAAAGCTGCACGATTACCTCCAATCGATGCGACCTGTCCGAGCCTTCCAACCAAGGTGGAGGCCTCTTCATTTCCGCAGGCGAGGTGCGATGTCACAACACTATCATAGCGGGAAATTCCGCGCCGAACGGCCCCGACTGCAGCGGCACTTTGATCTCAGAAGGCTACAATTTGATCCAGGACCCGTCTGGCTGCAACATCTCTGGCGACACCACCGGGCTCCTTTTGAATCTGGACGCTCGCTTGGAACCACTCCAAAACAACGGTGGCCCTACCCTGACCCACGCCTTGCTCCCGACCAGTCCCGCTCTGGATGCCGGTTCGCCCACCAGCTTTCCTTCCGTGGACCAACGAGGCTTTTCCCGGCCAAGGGATGCCAACAACGATTGTGTGCCCATTTCTGACCTAGGCGCAGTCGAGATTGGGGATCCTTGCCTGCCTACCCTCGATTCCATCTCGCTTGTGCCAGGAAACATGATCCAGCTCAAAATGAGTGGCTGTTCCAACGGAACCTACGCAATTCAAGCCACCCCTTCCTTACCTGCAAGCGCCTGGACCACCTTCGCCACGCGGGTCGCAGGTAACACTGGGTCTTTTGAATATCAAAGTGCCATCCCGCCCACTTTCCCCTACCGCTTCTTTCGCGTGCAAAAAGTCTGTGCGCCCTAGCGGCGGTGTTTTGCGGTTCACAGGAACAGGCATCCGTGATCGGGCTAAAGCAAATAGACAACGCCTCCCGATCCGGCTTGTGACAGCTTTGTGACGGGTCACCCATTCGCAAGCTCAAAGGATTCACCGTGTGTAACGGAGGATCTATATAGGTCCGCTTTATCTCGACCCTTACCTGCCATGCGTTTTCTCGAAGCTTGGGGAGCCTTGTGGAACTTTGTGAAGCCTGCTTCACTGGTTCTGATGGCGATGCCGTATAAAATTTCGACTCTACTTTACTGCTTTAATGAGCAGGACGAAGTTTTGCTGCTGCACCGGGCGAAGGAGCCGAATTTAAGTTTGTGGAGTCCTTGCGGAGGAAAACTGCACACGGAGATTGGTGAATCACCTTACGCTTGCGCCTGCCGAGAGGGTGAGGAAGAGATGGGGTTGAAGCTGGCGCCTAAGGACCTTCACCTGGCGGGGATCATCAGCGAACATGGGTATGAGGGCCAGGCGCATTGGCTGATGTTCCTGTTTGAAGTAAAGCGACGATTGACGCATACGCCGCCGGCTCACCGAGAAGGAGAGTTCGCCTTTTTTAAACGGGAGGGGCTTTCAAAGCTGGCCCTGCCGAGCACGGATCGGGAACAGATTTGGCCGTTGTTCTGGCAACATCGTGGAGGTTTCTTTGCGGCGCATTGCCGATGTCATCCTGATCAGGGCCATAGCTGGACCTTGGAAGAATCGATTTTACCTGAACTCAAGTAGAGCCATATGCCTGAAGAACCAATTATCGATCTGCAAAGCGACCAATACTTTATGGGCGAAGCGCTTCGCCAGGCGGCCAAGGCTTATGAACGGGAAGAGGTTCCCGTAGGGGCAGTGGTGGTAAGAGCGGGAAGAATTATCGCGCGCGCCTATAACCAGGTGGAATTGCTCCATGATGCGACCGCGCATGCGGAGATGCTGGCGGTGACGCAGGCAGAAGAAGTGGTGGGCGATTGGCGTTTGAACGAGTGCACGCTGTACGTCACGAAGGAGCCTTGCCCGATGTGCGCGGGCGCGCTGGTGCATGTGCGCATGCAAAGGGTGGTATTTGGGGCGAGCGACCTGAAGGGCGGGGCTGCGGGTGGCGCACTCAATCTGCTGCAATGGCCGACCCTCAATCATCGCTGTGAAATCACCCAGGGTGTGAGGGAAGAGGAATGCCGGTCTTTGTTGCGAACCTTCTTTGCTGAGCAACGGGAGAAGAAAGCGGGGCCAGGCGGCGGGAATGTGCTGAACTAAGTGGAACCAGCGACGGCGGGGGCTTTCGAATCTACTTTGATGAGGCCAGTCGCACCTTCCGCGGGGGACGCTTTCGGTTCCTTCCAGGGGACTTCGTAAATCTTAAGCGCGGCGCTGAATCCCTGCAGACTGGTCGCCGGCTGCTCCACACAACAGGCTGCCAGCGCTGGGTCGCCTTTGAGCAGCATTTGGTAGGTCATTTCGCCGATGAGAATTCGGCCACGGCCGGAGAGCTTTTCAAGTCTGCTGGCCAAATTCACTTCGCGCCCGAGAACAGTGTAGTTCACAATATGCGCATCTGAACCCATCAACCCAACCGTGACGACGCCCGTGTTGATACCGGTCCCGAGAGAGAGCAACTTCAAGAGCGGAAACGTTTTTTCGCCGCGGGAGAGACGAATTGCATTTTCCTGTTCCAACCGCTTGTTTTCCTCCGCCCTTTCCAAGTTCAACCTGTAGATAGCGCGTTGGGCTTCAACAGCGGCACGGACGCAACAAACCGCATGCTCCTGCAGGGGCGCGGGCGCGCCCCAAAAAGCCATCACACAATCGCCCATGTATTTATCGAGCGTGCCATCATGCTTTTTGATAGTCTCAGCAATCAGACCCAAATAGAGATTAATCGTTTGCAGGAGTTCCTGGGAACGGGCGTTGAAATATTTCTCCGCTTCCGCTCCCGCGAGCTGGTGTTCACGAACATATTTCTCCGCATTTGCCTGGCTGAGGTCGGTCAGTTCGGTAAATCCCCTGATGTCGGCGAAGAACACCGTCACTTCGCGCCGCGTTCCAGCGAGGGATAGCTTGGGAGCGGTCAACAATTCGTGAACGACGCCCGGGGAAACGATTTTGGCGAACACGGTTTTGATCCGGCGCTTTTCCTTTTGCTCGAAGAAAGCTTCATAGGTGAGCAAACTGATGTGAGAACACAACAGAGAGGTAATCGGCATGACCATGGGCATCCACAACCTCTCGGTGACGAAGAAATAATGGCCAAGATAAAAGTAAACCCCGGCCAGCACCAGCATGCCGAAAGTGGCCCACATGGCGCGAAAGTTCCAAGTGAGCGGCCACGTCACAAGACCCATGATAATAATGAGCAAAAGCTCCATGCCATGAGAGGGCCGCTGGATGAACCGGCCCACAATGAGTGAGTTCGCGGTATTGAGAATACCTGCCGTAAGATAGGTCTCCTTCTCCAACGGCGTGGCACCTAAATCGGTCAGGTCATTGCCGGAAGCGGTGGAGCCCACCAGCACCAGCTTGTTCTCCCAGCGGTTGGTAAGGCCCTCGATTTTGCCGATGCGCCGGTCGTGTTCCTGAAGGAGGAGATATTCGATCGATTCCCTGGTTATCCGTGGATCGAAGGGAGTGAAGTTCCAGTCGATGTAGAATCGATTTTCTGCATCGATCGGAATGACGCGTTCGACCCCGTTGAGGCCACGAAGAATGATATGCCTTTTCTGAATCTGCGCCGCATCCAGGTCCAGCCCGAGTTCCCGGGCGGCCATGACAATTCCCAGGTTCCAGGCGCGCACGAGCGTGTAGGGTTTTTGGATTGGCCGCACCTTGGCGGGCGGGTCCTGTTGAGTGAGCTTTTTGTAGAGTTCCACCTGGTCGAAGTTGCCATCAGAATCGAGCGGAATCGACTTACGTTTCTTGTCCCCGGATGCGAAAAGGATTCGGTGCTCCTCAATCTTCGGCTGCTTTAAATCCAAATCCCAAAGCTGGCCTGCGTTCTGGATGAGAGGATGCCAAATGTAATATTCGTCGTACGCCTTGGCCCTGCGCAGAATGCCATCGGTGTCGCGTTTGACTCCGATATCGCCCAGCTTCCACGCATTGGTCCGAAAAAGAACCGGCGGCAAAACGCCCTTTTTGGAGCCGAGGGCCACGTTTCCGGCCTCTTGCATAGAACGGGCGAGGAAATGGTCGGAGGACTCTTCGTTGAGGTCAGGCAGGAGGACGTTTGGATGGTCTGGGCGTAATTCTCCAAAGAGCACGTCAAAAGCGATGGCTTTGGCATGCTGCGCGTTTAACTCCTGGACGAGCCGTCCATAAACATGACGCGGCCAGTAAAGGCCCGCGCGGTAGTCTAAAGGCTGGCCGGCTACTTTGCCTTCAATCAATGCGGCGATGGTTTCATCGCTGACAAAGGCTATTCCAAGATTCTGAGCGTTGGTGGCTGGGTACTTTTGGGCTTCACGGACCCGCCAATCATAAGTCATCCATTCCAACCGTTGGAAAAAATTGAAGGAGGCAAAATGCCGGGTCAGCTCCTGAACCAGGCAAACCATGCCGATGGCGAGTCCGCAGACAAGCAGGGGAAAGAATTTGCCGGGTTTTAATTGCACAGGGTGAAGAAAAGCAAAACGCCCAGAGCAAATCTTTGCCCTGGGCGCGATTGTTTCAAACTCAAATAGTGCTTAGAAGGGGCCGCCGTTGCCAGGGTTGCCGGCACCCGGGTTGGCAGGCTTGCCAGCGCCCGGAGAGACAAACGGGTCACGGAAAGGAACACCGCCGGGAGGCCCCGGAGGAGTAAACGGACGACCAAATTGACCACTGACTTCACGTATTAAGTCTTCTGGAGCAGGCTTGATGCCTTCGATGGGAGAAAAATACACGGCCGGCGGAGCTACCAAAGTGTAGGGGATAGGATTGCCTCCGGGTGGGACATAGACCAACACGAAAGTACCATCCAGCAACACGATAAACATGGTAGAACTGGCACGGAAACGAGTGCCGCGAATACCGGCCACGCCGTTCGGCATCTTGATTTC